>SDWK01000307.1 GCA_004195335.1 Shewanella sp. | reverse complement strand
TAACCTGATAAACGGCGCAGGGATAATGAAGTCTTGGTTTACGTGGCGTACGGGAAGAACAGGCAAGAATCTCCGTTTGTCAAGCTTGACCCCTCCACCCTGCTCAAGCCCCATTCTGACTTTATCGGGTGCAATACTTTGTCACCTGCGTTAATCATTAGACCTCCTATGCTACATATAGTGCGAGGGTGTCGGCCTCATCAAGCTCATCCTCAGGGATGTCCTCCTCAATGTCGACAAAATCCTTACCCATGACTTCACTGATACGGTTCAAACAGAGTGCCCTCCGCCGTTCAATAAATTCATCATAATCGTCACAGCGCAGATACTGAGGATCAAGGCAGTGGGTTGAAAGAATTAAGTCCATGGCCTCATCATCGAGTTGCACACTCTTGTGCTGCTGGAGCTGCTTAAGATAGGCGCTTGGGGCCTTGCCACCAATCATCCGGTTCGCTTTATAAGATATAGGCGTCTTGTTTAGGATGGAATTGTAACGCTTAGGTGGAATCTGTCTTTCTTCGCACCAGGCACGGGGGAAGATATGATGGATGTCCAGCTTGCACTCCTCCCAATCAGTTTCATCTAACTCCCGTATAGTGCTTTTCCAGAAAAAGTCCTGTGCCCCGCTTCGCTGAATCAAGACGTTGATTCCCTTGTAGGCGGCACTGTTGCGAGAGCGCAGGGTGTCTAGTCGTGCTGATTGGAAGTTGGCATCAACGACAGTTGTCGGCTCTACTTCGTCGGTTTCAATCCACTTCATAACCTCCTGAAGATCAAGGGCGAAACGACTCTCTACTGTACTGCCATAGAGTTCACCCAAGACGCCACACCAGTACCAGCGAGCGAGCTTGTCATATATTTTCTGCTCTAGCCATCGGTCTCCGAGCAGAGCTAGCAGAGTCGCCAATGGGACAAGCTGAGTTCGATAAGGAAGGTCAGACGTTGAAAAAAAAGATTCTTTACGCAGAAACTTGGCGGCCTTCCAGAATCCATCCTTAAGAGAGTCTTTCCACTGTTGATATGCCTCAAGGGGTAAAGAAAGTACCGACTCGCGCTTCGCACTAACACCAGTCACCTGTTTCCCACCTTTACCAGCCGCGATATCAGCTTTTCGCTTCTGGTAGGTATGCAAGAGAGAGAGTCCCTGAAAGAAATCAGTCGGTTCGATGCCACGCAACATCTTCTGCCGTGCCAAATAGGGTCTGATCCCCTCAACACCGCTAGTACCGAACCACTCATCCCGCAGATTCACTCCATCCGCTGCATAAGTTGCGGTGATTAGTTCAAACACGGATAGCGGCACTCCGCCGGTGTTGACCTTTTCAAAGACCAGACAGACGGCCTCCTTCGTGTTTTCTTTTTTCAGCTCAATCACTGGCACATCGTAAGTACGGAACATTGTCAGTACCTCGACACGAAATTTCATATATAACGCAAATTTGGTTGAATCATAGGCCATCAACCCCTCTTCCCATTTGTCGGAGTTCAGAATCTGGCTGCAAGGGAAGCATTGGTTTTCGTACTCCTTCTCAGGTGTACTCAGATCGAGCTTTATATCGCGGCCAAAGTTCTCGCGAATGGTGCGCGCTTCATCGACTCCGAAGATTGCTTCCTCGTAATGCTCTGGACCCTCCAGGGCGCGCTCGATGTCAATATAGTAGTAACGCTTGAGTTTACGTTTCTTACTGTCCTGAGTATCGACCGGGCTATCAAGTTTTAATACCTGTGTCAAAGAAGTCAGGCGCTGCTGGCCATCGAGAATCAGACTCTCAGTAATCTCTGGCGGGACTTTATTCGCATCGATCCCCTCAACCGGACGCACTTTAAAGCGAGCGTCACCGCCGCTCTCAAGCAGCATGATTGCCCCGACCGGAAAGGAACGGGCAATACTGACCAGCAGAGAACGAATATGCTCATCATCCCAGACCCACCCACGTTGGAAATCGGGGAGTTGAATTTTTCCACTGACAATATCCTTAAGGAGATCATTAAGACTTGTTTTTGTTGAATCGAATGTAGACACGTTCCCTCCTGATTAAGATTGACCCAATTGAATTAGACTTGTATCTCAATTTATAAAGCGTACTTTATCTTGAATTCTTCGATCCAGGGATGTCGTCCAGAAATCTCAATAGATTGAACGACTTCCTGAATCGTGATGCTCTTGATCTTTTGAAGCACCCTTTCTGGGACCAGTCGGCAGAGAAATTCCATAAGTCCCCGGGGTGTCGTCCCATCGTTGCTCACACAATGAAAAACCGGACTGCGTTCATCACTGAGCAGAACGAAGGTCCCCCCTTGCTCGATAGCAAAAAGAACCTCACGGAAAAACTGGTAGTGGCTCGCGAGAATGCAAGTTCTCTCTTGCCGTAAAGGGCCGTCCAGAAAACCGTGCGTCTCCAGCAGTCCCCAGTAACGGCGACCAATGTGGTGTAAGTAACATTGGTCAAAATTCGCAGCGGGGTTTCTGCCGTCGCAATTTCCGCCAGCAAAGACGGAACAGCCCCCAAACTCTTTTTCAACAAGTTTGCTCTCGATGAAGATATTTGGTTTTCCGGTAGAATCTTGAACAATGAGATCAATCGACGTGGGTTGCCCACTATCTTCATTGAAAATCTCTCGATCTTCATACTCGAAATCGGCCAAGATACTATCTTCCGGCCAAGTCACCCCTTTTCCCTCCAAGACCTGTCTCAGAGGGCCAAGATCCCCTGACACAATAAGGGGGCCAACCAGGTTAAACAGCAACGCTTGGCTACTCAACCCATGATGAACATACTTGTGGAGAGAAAACCCCTTACCCCCCTTGCGGTTGTCCCTTACTTCTTTGATGTAGTCGACCACACGCTGATCGATAATATTTTTGGGCCAGTCATTTAATGATTTTAAGCAGTAGGGATACTTCACATGTTGTTCAAACCCGTTGGCCTGAAACCAGCTTGCAGCGGCGACTCTAAGCTGCTTTTGGAAATAGGAGTGCCGGGGATATTTCCAGGTGGCGGCTAGTTTCCGGCTATTTTGTGACTTGTTCTTTCCCATTCAGTGATTCCCCCAACGATATCCAGCATTATGCCACCACAAACTGTTGAACAGACGCGTTCAGCAGTTCCTAAATATTGCAGTAATTATTTTTGAAGAGTTTGACATTAGACATGATTCCCCTCTGGTAACTCATCGCCACTCAGCCCATCCCAGATCACAAAGAATCGATCCTATGCACTGAACAGCAAACTCAGCATCCTGTTCGCTCGCTTGACGAATATTGGGAATTTTCTCTTGAACCGAAGGCTTTGCTCGTGAATGTAAAATACGGACAATGTCACCGGCATTGCTGACATTTGCGAAGTTGCCTAAGCTACGGACTTTTTTCACTAATGGGTCTAAATCGGCGTCCACTTTAAGGCCAGGTTCGTCACCAAGATAGGCCCGCAAAATTGCCGCTGCGGCATCCCGTGCCCGATCAATGACAGACGCTGGACTGGCGCTAAAAATATCTTCCTGAAGTTTATTCAAACACTCCAAAACCTTTTCACGCCGATCAGCAGGAATCTTGTCCTTATCAATATCTGGCAGCGCCCCGAACGAGTGTCTGCCTTTCAAAACAACAAGCTCTTCTCCTGAGATGTTGGTCTCTATACTCAGGATACGCCAGAGCGTGAAGCGGTCCTTGCTGCCAAGGATCACTAACGGCCGTGCTTCTCCTTGCCTAAGGAACTGACTCCACAGGGACGTGTGAGAAAAAACCTGACAATGTTTCGGGCGTTGCTCGCTATCAAATTGGTCTGTCGAGGAATTAATTAGCGATGGGTGAGAAGTAACATACCAACTATGCGTACCGATAAAGTTGTAAAATCTCCCTCGGCGGATTCTGGTAACAGGATCATAGCTGTCTTCACGGAAAATAAATTTACAACTGGTCAACGAACCCGAAGGTGCATTCTCTGCGGGGTTGTCAGATGGTGGGACAATATTTGCCTGAGAGAGTATCGGTGTTGGTACCAAAGCTGGGCCATAACATCCTGACCCTTCAAAAACTAAACCTCTATTTTCTTCAATACCTAGATCCACTGTCCACCTCTACGAATTTCTTCGCCCTTTTGTCTAGATGCTATCTTCTACTCGCAGCTTCTAACCTTCGGAATGGTTTTGTTTCAGACAACCTGGGATTTACTTGGAGTATTTGGTCAAGAGCATCTGCCAGTTCATGAGGGATAACAGCATTCTCTTGCGTCCCAATTGATCTGTCGAGCAACCTTAGAAATGCACCAGCCTTTTCATGACTATCAATTTTCTTCAGTTTGAGCTGATCATCAATCACCCCATAAAATCCAAAATCCCCTAACGACCAACATTCAAACGGCACTAAAAAGCGCTCGATCACATCCACAGCATCAGTAAACGCATTTCCAACTGTAGCGGGAAGATCAGCTAAAGCTCGGCTTACTCCTGGAGTGGCCAATGATCTTTCTTGAGGCCAAACTTCCTGAAAAAACGGTTTTATCGCCCGAAAATACAAATCTTCAGGTAGAGGGCTTGGGTCTTCAGCAGATTTTTGAGGGTTGGATGAGTCCCGAACAAATCGCTGAAGGATTTCAGCGCCATTCGATCTAACCTCATCCTCTACAGATCGGAGCAATTGCTGGACTTTGGAAATATCGACCGCCGATGACCTTTTCTGCCAGAATGCATGCAGACAATCTATGACCAAATTACGGACAAGCATGCTCCGACTTTCTCTACCCAACCTTAGATCCTGTGCACGGGAGATCACTTCATCACCGATTATTTGAAGAACTTTTTGAGGATGAATTCTGCGAGAGATTGAACGCCAGAGCACAACAGCACGAGAATCTTCAGCTTTTAATGGTGTGATTAAATGTTTTTGTGCCCACTCTTTATCTGCTTGCAAAAAATAAGACAAAAATTCTACGGAACGGTGCTGAGCAATTAATAACGACCGCCCATCGGAGGTGAAAATAGCGTCTCTCATTTTCCGTAAAGGTTTTCCCTTGGCAAACGGCTTTACGCCCTTTGTCAAGGTAGGGCAACCGTCAAAAAAAACAGATATAAGTTGACCTGCGGGAGTATTAAGAGTGTCCAAATCCCTTGGCTCTTGATCACCAGTAACTTGAGATACAACATTTAGCTCAATATCATCTTCGCTAACTTCAGAATTTGTTGCGATTACCGCAATTGGCCAGATCTTAAACCAAACCTGATGCCCCTTGTTATTCTCGAATATTTGCTTCTTCCAGGTAGACATCCAATGCGAAATTCCACCTATAGACGATGAAATCGTCGCGACATCTAATTTTTCAAGTAGTGAAAGAACGCGATCGGCTTCAGACGCAATGTTTCGTAATTTATATACTTCTCTTTGAGTTGTTGCAGGATGGGCCCAACCGAATTTTCCCCAAACTTTAGTGAATTTAGATCCGCCATCATCAACGGACTCAAAGTCAGATATAAGATGAAAGCAATTCTCAGGTACTTGAATCCAACCTGTGGCGTTCCCATCTTCCTCAAATGGCCAGCTACGCTGTATTGATAACGCTGCTTCCAAGGCTACCAGTCTCTTCTCACCCTCAATCGAATCAAATCGAAGGTCCGGTTTTGCCTCAATCGATCGAACTTTAGCTGCCCATGAGAATCCTTCATCAACCTCATTCATCTCGCTAAGTTCAGGAAAATCGAGCAACGTTTCCTCGAACCACAAGTTTTCTTTTGAGGTGATGTGACCACCACAGAGTAGAATGCGCTTCATTTCGCGCACTGCGTTGTAGCGCCGCGCATCCCTCACGCGTTCTGAGTCAACTTCACGAGGCCAATGGGACCGAGGAGGTCCCTTCTTGATTCTGGCGACAATGCTTCTTTGGAGTTGAGGGTTCAGCTCATTAAACCGTTTTGCTCTAAGTTCTGCGATCTCTGGGTACCTTTGAAGATCCCAGAATTGGCGGTCATTCAATTGAGAAAAGAAGACATCCAAATCCACCTGAGAGGCGACCCTCTGGTCTCTAGACAAGGCAAACAATAACCGTAAGTGAATCTGCGAAGCAGTCAGATCCCAACGTTTAACGAAACTTGATGCACTGCCCAAATCTACTTCAACGAGTCTAGCAAGCACTTCATATAAAAGCTTTACAGCCGGAACAATACCGTCACTAAACTCATCGGGATCACTGGGTCTACCGCCCTCATCTTTTTTGGTGACATAGTACACGCGGTGTAGTTGGCCGATGACCCAATAATTACGTTCACCATCCCATCCTACACGTCGAGCTAGGTCGAGGGAGGATACGATCACGTCATCCAAGGCCGAAGCCAAGGTAATTAAAAAATCTTTGTCTTCGATTTTTTCGAGCTTAAGGACCTCAATGTCTAGGATTTTTCCGCTTGTTAGAGTACAAGAGATAAGGTCATCAACAGCCTTCGGCTTTCTGAATCGGCTCGGGTTTGTGACATGTTCTTTCTTCCTCATCCTTACTTTCAAACGAGGAGTTACGAGATCAACGATTGCAGAAACAAGGCCCTTAGTTCGCTCACCTGATTTTAGCCTTTGCCTTACATCATAGACACCCGTCGAACTATTTCTTTCGACAATTGGTCCGTTCCAACCTTCTACCACCAAATGCCAAGCTTCAAGCCAAGGAGAATTAGTAACTTTCCTTCTCGCACTTACAACCAAGTCACGTATTGCCATCCTTTTTGATCTATCTTCTGGGGCAAGGGTTAACGCCCATTCAAGCGTTTCCCTCTCTTCAAGGCGATTGTCCAAAAAAATAACTGCGGCATGAAATGCTTCTCGTTCAGAGGTACTCAGCGCCCACCAATCACGCCTCATGTGCACCTCCTTTACCATCCTCGGTAATGAGATTATGGATGGCATTGAGCCATTCAATATCTGGCTTTTGTTCGGCTACCAATTTTGTAATTCGAGTTCGTTCAAAGGGGTTTCCTCGCCGAATCAAGTGATCGAACAAATCCCTGTCATAATCGAGTGCATGTGCTCTCTTTTGACGTACAATTCTTTTGATTTCAGCTTTGATTCGGCCCTGGTTCCCATTAATGGCCGAGAGAAAACGCCACCTGTCCAATGCCTCAATCAAGCTCTTGTGGTCGTTGGCGCTATCATATGGAATTGGTGTAATGCCCCGTCCCTTCCAGTCAGCCAATTCAATTGGGTCGGCCGGAACTTTCGCACCGACAAAGGTGAAGCGTTCTTTTAGGTCCTCAAAGCGTTTACCGTCAGCAGCCACAGCATTTAACAGGTAACGCATTGGTGGATCGTTTGCGCTGTACCCAACCAAGACAATGTTAAATAGGCGAGCCGCATCATAAATAAAATCTGGCACCACCCGTCTTCTCAGATAGAACTCTCCAAAATCCTGATCAGTTAACACCAAGTTGGAATATTTCGATGATTCAGTATTTAAAGCACCATGAATATGCAATACACCTGCGAACTCTTCTTTTCTCCCTGGTCTAGGGATACCGCCAAGAGAATAAGACTCTATTTTCTCACCTTTGCGCCGAGACGCATCTTCCAGCAATAAATCAAAATTTGTTGTTGCAATCGTAACTGCTGCCCCGCGATTTGCTAAACCGATAAGTGATCTGTGGAGAGAACCAGCCTTTAGGCCTTTGAACATCAGATGATTCCTGACCACCTGCCTGACCTTGCTATTTGCGTGAGGATCATCATCCATCCTTCGCTCAAGTAACCCTAATACAACGTCGTAATCTCTCCGTACAAATCTGTTTGCCTCGGCTGATTGACCAGAATTCAGTCCTGCATGGTTCAATTGATAATCGTTAGGCGCGCTTGAAGGGACTTTGGAAATGACTGTGTGAACAGCCGGGTCAAGTGTTGCATAGACCTTGAGAACTAGATCTCTAAAATCAGGCAAAGTTGGACGGGACACACCAGAACCAGCAATAAAAAGGACCTCTCCTCTAGCGTGTGCTAACAGCAGCCGCTCAGGAATAGCTGGGAGACCTGGGCCTAGAGGGATAACGCGTTCGCTTACTGGGC
>SDWK01000248.1 GCA_004195335.1 Shewanella sp. | reverse complement strand
ATTCAGCAACGTAGTGGTGGTCGGTGGATTCTGATCACTGAACGCAAGACCGGGGATGGCGGAAATGTCGCAATTTACTCCGACATTACGGACCTGAAGCAGCGCGAAGAGGAGCTCACCACGAAGTCGAACGCTTTGGAAGAAACCAACAAGAGACTCAAAAATGCCCAAGAACAAATCTCGAAGTACATTGATTCGAATGTAGTTGAAAAAATATTCAAGGGTGAATTTTCAGCAGAGCTATCTCACAAGCGAACAAAGTTGACGATGTTCTTTTCCGATATCAAGGATTTCACCCAATTTACCGACGCTTCTGATCCTGAAGATGTGGCAAAGTTGCTCAATGAATATTTAGGGGAGATGGCTCAGATAGTCCGGACATGGGGTGGAACCATCCCGCAGTTTACCGGGGATAGCATTTATGCAATCTTTGGGGCACCGGATTCAAAGGGGGAGCGAGGAGATGCTTTAGCGTGTTTACGTATGGCGTTGGAGATGCAAATGAAGATGAAAACCCTTCGAGAGAAATGGTGGAACCAGGGTATCCAATTGCCTTTCGAAATCCGATGCGGAATTCATACGGGTATGGCCAATGTGGGCAATTATGGTTCCGAAGGATTTATGGAATATTCAGCCATCGGCCTGAACACAAATCTTGCTTCTCGCTTGGAAAAGGCCTGTCAACCAGGTGAGATATATATATCGCATACTTCGTGGGCCTTGGTTAATGATGAGATACCTTGCGAGGAAGTCGGCACCATTGAGGTTAAAGGGTTCCACTATCCCATTCAGACTTACCGTGTTCTACAGCATGATGTGGAAATGGCTCCTGAATCTTGAAATTATTTATATACAATACCAGAGTATGGTTGTTTGCAGGAAAAAATTGTATAGCTTCAACATATCGTCTCGCACCGCCTTTTCAAATTAATTAATGCGGATAAAACGAGCGACATAGTGATATCAACATTCAGATCGCCAGGACTGACGTAGTGATACAACATCGATCTATTGGTATTTTTGATGCGCTAAAAATTGCACCTCACTATTGAAGGCTGTGATACCATATTCCAAAAATTGAACTGTCCTGGGGTGTATGGACCAGTTTACCTAAACCCGCCCAAAGACTGCTTTTAAGACCTGGATAGCATCCTTTCTGATGAAGATATCATCCACCCTGAAATCCTGAGATATGTCTGATATCTTGGCCCTGATTGCATATCTGCGATTTTCAATAGGGCAGTTCCATTTTCGGGGGTTTGGCTTTTTTTGCAATTTTGTAAGAAATAGGATATATGTACTGAACGAAGAGAATTAACCGATTTATTCAATTGAGATCGATACAGTGTGAAAATAATCAGCCAATCCATAAGATCCTTTTCTTCATTTCCAGGTAAATATTTATGAACAGTAAAAAAGCCTTTAAGCTTTGGACAGTCAATGTTTTGTCTTTTATTCTTTTTATTTTGTTAAGCATCACCGGTCTGTTAAACTGGCTTGTATTACCCAGAGGATACGAAGCAAGGGGAAGTGTATTAGTTTCCGTCAGACATTTTCTTATTACAATCCATGAATGGACTGCATTGATATTTATGATCACGATTACGATACATATAATTTTGCATTGGAAATACATAAGATCCAATTTGAAGAAATACATTATAATGAAATAAAGTGAATTATTAAAGTGATGAGAATGCTTGGCCGGTGATTCATGCTGGAAACCATAATAATCACAATAATAATATGTTTTGTTGTCTTTGAGCTGATTGAACATGTATTTATCCCGTTATTCTGGTTCATTTTAAGAGGAAGGAAAAAATCTAATTATGGTGTCCCGGGCATGATTGGAAAAGTAGTCGAAATTAAACGATGGAACAAAACCGAAGGCCGGGTATTGGTCAATGGCGAGCTATGGAGAGCTGTTTGTGATGTTCCATTACCAAAAGGTAGTAAAGCGGTGATACTTGATATTGAGGGGGTTACATTGAAGTTGAAGCCTCACGAAAATTAATAAAGAGTAGTTGATTTTGAATCAAGAATCAGAATTGAATCGCTTTTTGGTTTTTGTGAAATTTAGGATATCTGAAATCATCACAAATTGGTTTCTGATTGTAATACTGGCAAGATATTCCAAGAAAAAAGCAGGGCATAATTTTTGTGATATCATATTACCGTATCACAAT
>SDWK01001027.1 GCA_004195335.1 Shewanella sp. | reverse complement strand
CTGTTACTGGTTTCAGCGCTGGTGTTGCTGGTCAGCTTGGCCGGTATGTTGATTATATTGCTGAACAGCCTGCAACAACGGCGTCGGGAGATGGCGGTACTTCGTGCGATTGGTGCCCGCCCGGTGCATATCTTCGGGTTGATGCTCGGTGAAGCACTATTGATGTTGGTATTGGGGCTGCTACTGGGATTGTGCCTGCTTTATGGCGGTCTGAGCTTAGCGCAACCCTGGCTACTGGCTCAATGGGGCTTTGATTTACAGCTGCAGTGGCTACAAGCCGAGCAACTGGGCTGGTTAGCGGGCATAGTAACTATCGGTCTGTTGGTCAGCCTTTTGCCGGCTATCCAGATATATCGCCACACTCTGGCCGATGGCCTATCGATCCGAACATAGGAGTTTTATGAAGTCTTTTATCGCGGTACTGCTGCTGAGTCTGGCAACTTCGCTATCTGCAGCCACAGATATTCGTCAGATTAGCTGGGAGACACTCACAGCACATATTCCCGAGCAGTCCGATAGCTCGTTTGATAGCTTAACCGACGAGCAGATGGACCGTTTATGGGTTATTGCGCAGGTGGTGGATTATCAGGCCGCAGGTGAAGAAATAACGACTGAGGAGCTAGAGAATGCCAATATAGAGCGGCAAATCCTGACGCAAGAGGGGCTGGATGTTGATGCGCTGTTTGAGGCTCGGCAGAAAATCATGGAGCGCCTGACCCGTGAAGGTGAATCCACTAATTCCGAAATACATAACCAGCTGGTTGAGATGCAGGGGTTTTTCCTGCCGTTGGAATTTAGTGGCCAAAAGGTTAGTGAATTTTTATTGGTCCCCTATGTCGGTGCTTGTATCCACGAGCCACCGCCACCGGCCAATCAAATTATCCATGGCAAACTTGATCAGCCAATAGACGCACCCCAAAGCCTGTATACCATCGTTACCGTGACCGGGCGGATGAGTACCGAGGCTACCAAACCAGAATTGAGCCTAATTGACGGGGCTAGCCAGGTATCAGTCGGTTATCAACTGGCTGTAGATAACATTCAATTTGAAGTCTCTCACTAGCCAATGGCGTTGTATGAGCAAAGCGTCATCTATTAGAGAGCACTAAGGCCTGCAATGGGGCCAAGAAGAGACGTAGAGACCGTCAGTATTCTGAAGATCGCTTTGTCGATACTGCTGACTTCTGGGGATGAATCGTTACCAGCGGGTGATGAGTCTCACGCGAGAGCTTTACTTACTCCACTGGTCCATTCTCAGCCTTGCTCTATAGCGACCGGCTTGTTTGAATCTGATGTCTGCTATCGGAAAAATGGTAACCATGCACTAACAGAATCCCTACCTCCGTTCTGACCAGTCCTGTCTAGGTCACGAACCACGCGGCTTTCAGGCCATAGGCCTACTTATTAGTTATAAGTAGGCCCTTTCTGTGGGTCAGGTGGGCAGGCTATCGTTTGATATTCCCAGCAACCTGCGTCAGGAATCGGTGCGCAATATCTTCTAGCTTGATAACGAAATTTTTGGGGGCCTTGAAATCCTTCCCTAGAATGTCTTTGGTGCGTACCACGAAGAACTTAACCTCTTCTCCCAGGTCCTTGTTCACAATGCTGTAGGGTTCACCATTTGTTTTTTGGTTAAGTAGATCCGCAATGGATACGTCGTCCGGCACTTGCTTGTTTCTTGGATAGACCGCATCAACGAAGATACTGTCGGTATAGCCCGATTCCGATTCAAACATTCTCAAAAGAGCCGTTGTTTGAGCTTGGGCCTTACCTTTCTCTATGGATACTTGGGCACTACAGCGAACAGTATGTCGGATCAGGTCGATTTCAATGCTGAATGTGTTCTTCTTGTCGCCTTCGATCATGTATGTCGATGTGATGACTTTTGAAGATTGGATCTGATCAATCATCTCAGTTTCACGGTCACCCTTGTTGAGCAACTGAATGTGAAAATTAGATTTATCTGTTAGTTGAAGAGCGACATCTTTTTCTTCCTGCCTATAGGCGTCAGTTATCACCGACAGAGTAGGCTTTAGTACTTTTTGTGCAGGGTTAAAGTCATGGATGGCCATGATTGCGTTAGACCACTCTGATCTGCCCCAGCCAGAATGGACACTTAGCTAAGCGACATATTGTGATTCAAACTCTTCTGGGCTGAGATAGCCCAAAGCACTGTGCCTTCTGGTTCG
>SDWK01000512.1 GCA_004195335.1 Shewanella sp. | reverse complement strand
GTCTTAATAAGGTCTAATATTTTATGAACATACCTGAGCAGCAATGACTGAGTAGATTGGGTATAAGTGAACCCTACAAAGAACAGGATATCTAATGAAGTTTACCCGAGCACTTTCTTTGATTTTAGCTGTGGTATTAGCCCCTTTTGCTGCTGCCGCACCGAATACTCAATCCGATGCTATTGCTAATAGCGCAGAGCTAAAACAAAAATTGACCGAGGCCTTAAGCGTGGAAGTTCATTCGCTTCAGGAGTCGCCAATCCCAGGTTTGTATGAAGCATTGACCGATCGCGGCGTGCTATATATCACTAAAGATGGTTCAAAACTGTTTCATGGCAGCTTATACGATCTTAATAAAGGGATGAAAAATCTGACTGAGGCGGCCATGGCGGGTCCTCGTATGAAGATGATTAAGCCTCTCGAAGATAAGATGTTGGTCTACAAAGCTAAAAACGAGAAACATGTCGTCACAGTATTTACCGATATCAGCTGTGGATATTGCCGTAAGTTACACAATCAGATGGATGAGTATAACGATCTAGGCATTACCGTACGCTATCTTGCCTTCCCTCGTCGTGGCGTTCCTTCTGCTAATGCCGATGAGATGGAAGCGGTATGGTGTGCAGCCGACCCACTGACAGCGATGACCGAAGCCAAGGCGGGTAAGAGTATTAAGACGGCAAAATGTGATGCGAAAATTGCAGAGCAGTATCATCTTGGACAGAGCCTGGGTATTAACGGTACACCGGCAATTATCTTAGAAGATGGCAGCATGATACCAGGTTATCAACCACCTAAAGATCTACTGCGAGTATTAGAATCAACCAATTAATTTGAGTTGTTTCCATGAAGGCGAGCTTAGCTCGCCTTTTTTGTGTCAGGCCATAAATGTTCCCTGCATTTATTGGCATTCCCACCATCTGACCCATAGGGATATGGGAAATGTCTTCAAAGCGAATGGAACGCTTTAGACCCTGGCGGTCAGAACACTTATGAAGATTTGCCAGGGATGGCATAAAATCTTCGTTGTGTCAGGCCATAAATGTTCCCTACATTTATTGGCATTCCTTACTTCCATACCGATCACGGAAAGAAACCTTCGTTGTGTCTGGAACATGTCCAATCATCTCAATCGAGTTTTTCGTGTATCATCGCTAAATCAGTTTGGTATGCTGTATATCTCTCAGCGCTAGGCTCAGTGAATAGAAGTCATCGAGATAACCCGGAATAAGGCAGTAAATTAGTGATCCATAAGATTGTTCGCCGTTCTAAGGTTGACGATAGTCACCTTCCTAATACGCTTTCGCCCCTTTTAAAGCAGATTTACGCCAGTCGTGGAAGTTCAGCTGAAGACTGCGAGCTCACACTGGCTCGCTTATTGAAGCCCGATACCATGAAAGGTCTTGCTGAGGCTGCCGTCATTATTGCCGATGCGATTAAAGAGCAGCGTTCAATTCTCATCATGGGTGATTTCGATGCCGACGGGGCAACCTCTACCTGTGTATGTATGCTTGCCCTGAATATGATGGGGGCCACTAAGGTCGATTACCTCATTCCTAATCGGTTCGACTATGGCTATGGCTTAAGCCCTGAAATTGTGGCCGTCGCCCATAGCAAAGGGGCTGAGTTGTTGATCACCGTGGATAACGGGATCTCCTCGATAGAGGGGGTGGCAGCGGCAAAAGCCTTAGGTATGCAAGTTGTGATCACCGATCATCATTTGCCGGGTAAAACGGTGCCCGATGCCGATGCCATCGTTAACCCCAACCAGGTCGATTGCAACTTCGCGAGTAAGTCGATTGCGGGTGTTGGAGTGGCATTTTATCTAATGCTAGCCTTAAGAGCGGAATTACGTGAGCGTAATTGGTATCAGGAGCAAGGTCTGGCAGTCCCCAATCTGGGGCAATTACTGGACATTGTTGCTCTGGGCACGGTTGCCGATGTGGTCGCCTTAGACTGTAATAACAGAATCTTGGTCGAAGCAGGGTTACAAAGAGTCAGGGCGGGGCGCTGTCGTGCGGGAATAACGGCGCTACTCGAGGTGGCTAAACGTAATCCAGCACGGATTGTGGCCTCAGATTTTGGCTTCGCCGTCGGGCCCCGGCTCAATGCGGCGGGCAGACTGGATGAGATGGCGCTTGGTGTCGAAACCTTGCTCTGTGACGACATGATGACTGCAAGAAGAATGGCGGCAGAGTTAGACGGACTCAACGCCGAGCGGCGCGATCTCGAAGCCGGTATGCAGCAAGAAGCATTAAAGAGCCTGGCCTCGGTCGAGCTCAATGAAGAGGCGCTTCCCTGGGGGATCGCGCTTTTTCAAGAGGACTGGCATCAAGGTGTGATAGGTATTCTGGCTTCACGCATTAAAGACAGATACCACAGACCCGTGATTGCGTTTGCCGACGCGGGAGAGGGAGAGATAAAAGGCTCGGCCCGCTCCATTAAAGGCTTGCATATGCGTGATCTGCTGGAGCTGATTAACACCCGTCACCCTGGCATGATACTGAAATTCGGCGGTCACGCGATGGCTGCAGGTTTATCACTCAAGGCGAAAGATTTCACCGCGTTTGAGCAGGCTTTCGAACAGAGCGTCAGAGAGCTGTTAAAACCCGAGCAACTAACTGGTGAGTTAGTGACTGATGGTGAGTTGACTCCGGATGAGATGAAGCTGGATATAGCATGGGAGCTAAGAAATGGGGGCCCCTGGGGACAAGAATTCCCAGAGCCACAGTTTGATGGTTATTTCAAGGTGATCCAGCAGCGTATCGTCGGTGAGAAACACCTTAAATTGGTATTAGAAACCGAGTGCGGCCAAACCATGCTCGATGCCATCGCCTTCAATGTCGACCTGACTACCTGGCCGGATGCGACAATCAAACAGGCCCGTGTGGTATATAAGCTGGATGTGAACGAGTTTAGAGGCAATCAGACCCTACAGTTGATGGTAGATCAGATTGAAGCGATGTAATTGTTGTTAGCACTTTAGCGAAAGCTAGAGGTGGTGGAAAGTATCTGGCCTTCATTGGAAGGCCCCAGATATTTAATTAGATAAGCAGAACTTATGCGCTCGCCAATTCAACTTCGTCGCTAACTTTCGCCGCTTCACTCTTTTCAGCACTCTGATTTTGCGATTGATTACACGCACTGTCTTTGGCCAAAGGGGCCGCTGCACTCAATAACGCACTTACCCACAAACTTTCAAATTTTTTCATAATGATTCCTCGATTTAAGATCGTGATCAAAGTACGTCACCTCAGTTTATAAGTAAAATGAATTAATTCCATTAAATGAATTCCAAAAAAGCATGAATGTTCCGATTAAGAATCTACAATGTTTCCTGATATTGGTGGAAACCCGCAGCTATACCCGTGCCGCAGAGCAGTTACACCTTACTCAGCCCACCCTGAGTAAGATGATCCAGCGTCTCGAAGATAACTTGGAACAACCGCTACTGATCCGAAATAATCAGAAGGTGCTATTGACCGAGGCAGGAGAGTTGTTGGCCAACAGCTCGCGGAAAATTGTGGGACAGTGGCATAGACTGCAGGAGGAACTTAGTAATCTTAAAGGCCTTAAAACGGGACAACTCAGACTCGGTGTGTGCCCTATGATGGGGGGAATAATTATTTCGCTGTTGTCTGAATTTCGACGCCGCTATCCGGGCATAGAACTTCAGGTCCAGGAACTAGGTGGTTTCGGTGCAGAGGAAGCCCTGCTCAACGACAGTTTAGACCTTGCATTTACGGCCTTGCCAACCACCCATACCCGGGAGTTTCATTGTCAGCCTTTAGAGGAATATCCATTGCAGGTGTGTTTACCGATAAAACATCCGCTTGCAGGTAAAGACTCCATCACCTGGTCTGATTTATCGGGCCTGCCTTTCGTGCTCTATAACGACGATTTTTCTCTGGCTAAGTTACTCACCCGATTGAGCAGAGAGTCCGGCTTCGAGCTTAATATTGCCTCTCAGAGCGGTCAGTGGGATTTCATCGCCGCCATGGTTGAGTCTAACGTAGGCATCGCCATACTGCCTGAGCCTATCTGTGACAAGATTGGATCGGATAAATTGGTATATAAACCCATGTCACCCATGCTGACTTGGGATCTCGCGCTGATCTGGCGTAAAAACCTACCCCTGACTCCGGCGGCAGAAGCATTTGTAAAGCTGGGCGAAGGGGATCTCTAGTCTTCGAATGAAGACTGGTTACATTTTCTGATTTAGCTTCTAGCTGAGTTGGTATTGGGTAGTTTATTTGAAGATTATACCTTCATGGTTATCTATCGCTTCCCTGCGGGGGAATGTGCAGCTACTTCTGCGAGTCGCCGCGAGTACAATCCCTGTAGGCTCTGCCAAAAAGTCCCTTTTTTGGAAGCTCGCAGCCGCATCTACACTCGATGATTTACAAGAATGATCACTCTTCGATTTAAGCTTTATTACTAGCCTTTTGTAACTCGTTTCTGCCCCAAAACAAGTTTGAGCCTTTAATTTTACATTTTCTCTGTCGTCCGTTCCCCCCTACTTTTTGTCATCGCAGTTCTAGACATCTCTCTTGAATTCCGCGTTTTAAACAGTGTTGTTTCTTCGGAAATTAGCACGATTTGCGAGCATCAATATTGAATAAGTTCAGATAAAACAGTCTACTAGCATTTGTTCTGAGTTAGATGGCATGCGGGGAAGCATGATAACACGCATGTCTTGTTATGAATTATTTTGACCGTGTAACTATGTAGAGCTCTCTTAGTCTATATTCGCCGCCAGTCCGCAGCACCTCACGAACGACAGGAACCTCACCTATAGGTAGGCCTTTGATAATCATGCTGAATAACGCTTGAGAGATGTGGCATGTTTCTGACTCGAAGGTTTTTTGGTTATATATATCTACTTGCATAACTTCCATGCGTTAATTGAGTAATTGTTCAGTCTTACATTAACATCGACTTAAACTTGATGGTAACGACAATTATCATGGTTTTATTTGCTGGAGCAGTTTTGGTCATTACCACATGGCCAAATTGATCCTCTGGATTTTAGCTTCGCTCAACTAATTTATGCCCCAAAGTTAGCGAGCCTTCGAATGAAGACTGATTACATTTTCTCTGTGAGTTTTTGGTATTGGGAAGTGTGGTTATAACTTTGACCTTAATTGTTATCTATCACCTGCGGTGAGCTTATGTGCAGATACTTCTGCGAGTCGCCGCGAGTACATCTGTGGTGGTACATAGAATTTGGCCACTTAATTAGATAACGTTCGCACATTTTCTCTACTGTTCGCTATCTTAGCCGTACTTATTCTAATCTTACCCGTTAAATGTTGAGCTTTAGCTTTAACGCATTTTTGTCCAAAAATGAGTTACAACAGAAGACTTTAAATCGAAGAGATAAACACTCAGATGCAAACGCGGCTGTGACCTTCGACATCAGGGATGATGTCGCAGAGCCCACAGGGACACTGCTTGCAACAACATCCATGTTTAACAGCCAGTTCGGCATCCAATTGCTTCCTGCATAAATGCCAGCTCAACATCCTTGTCTCACGTTCATAGCAAATGGTTTTCACCATATTCGCCCTCTCGTTCATAAGCACAGAAACCAGAGGTTTCTATTCATCGTGCCGAAGAAGTATCTGCACATTCAGGTCGTTTATTGGCATCCTGCCACCACGACATTTGTGCATCCCTGCACGGCACGAGCCGCAGGCTATAGATTAATTTGAAGCCGTGCCATTCAATATCAAACTAAATACCCACTAAGTCAGAAGCATAAATGAGAAATATTTAAAGGGCTTGTTATTCGACAAGCCCTCTTCCTCTCTATCCACCAGTGATCTTCTGCCACCAGGATAGGGGGTCACCGCAGTTCTTTGCCGGGTGGTAACTGGCTTCCAGCGCGGGCAGTGCAATCGTGTTCTCGCAGCCCGCCTGTTTAGCTACGCCGGTGGTGCGATCGAAATGACCATTAACGACACCATTAATCGGCGTTCTTCTCAGACTGATTGGCGGCCTGTCTCCGAGGAAGTCCTGATACACGGCCATGGCGCCACTGCTGCCATAGAGTTTCGTCTTACCGTTGTCATCACGGCCAACCCAGATAGCGGCGACATTACGTTCGTCGAAACCGGCAAACCAGGAGTCCCGTGAGTCATTACTGGTCCCCGTTTTACCTGCCAGCGTGGTGCGCGGGAAGGCTTTGCCCAGTCTGGAGGCGGTGCCTGAGTCCACCACCTGTGTCATCGCATACTGCACCAGATAGTTAGTCGCCGGATCCATTGCCTGAACGGCTGTTATAGGCGATGCCGGCAGCGGATTATTATCCATATCCAGCACCGAAGTGATGGAGCTTAGCTTACGGTAACGACCGTTGTCGGCGATGGTCTGAAATACCTGCGCTACCATCAAGGGAGAACCATTTACCGCGCCAAGTAACATAGAGGGGTACTCAGGGATCTTATCCCGCCAACCCGCCTTATCTAATGTGGTGGCCACACTGCCCACACCGATAGTCATGCCTAAATTGACCGTAGGCACATTGATCGATTTCTTAAAGGCTGTTAACAGAGGGACTTCCCCCCTGAACTGCTTATCCACATTCTTAGGCGACCAGCTTTTCCCATTACCACTTTTCAATGTAATGGGCTGATCTTTTATCGGCGTCGCCAGATTGTATTTGTCGCCCTGACTCAGCGCCGTTGCATAGACGAAAGGCTTGATCAAAGAACCAATAGGACGACGAATTTCGACGGCGCGATTATACCCTTTATAACCCGGCTCTTTGTCGCCAACCATCGCGGCGATACCGGCAGAGTATTTATCGGTAACGACCATACCTACCTGTAGAGATTTATCATTCTTGCCTAAGCGTGCCATGGTTTTTTTAACGGCTTTCTCCGCAGCCTCCTGAGCCATAGGATCAAGTGTGGTATACACCTTTATCCCGGACTGCTTAAGCAAAGAGCTGCCAAATCGCCTGGCTAACTCATGTTGCACCACGGCAAAGAATGCTGGCAGTTTCTGATGCACGGGCTTATCCGCCTTACGCAACCCCAGAGGGGATTCGACCGCCGCCGTGTACTGGGCGACATTGAGCTGATCCGCTTCCATCAACAGCCTCAAGACCAGATCTCTTCGCTGCAGCGCTCGTTCAGGGGAGCGCCATGGATTGTAATAGGAGGGTCCCTTAATCACCGCGACCAGAAAGGCCTGTTGCGGCAAAGTCAGTTCCGCAATCGGACGACCGAAGTAGAACTGAGAAGCCAGCCCCATACCATGTACGCCACGGGACTTATCTTGTCCCATATAGACTTCATTGAGATAGGCTTCTAAGATCTCATCTTTGTCATAACGAAAATCGATGATCACTGCCATCAAGGCTTCTCTAATTTTTCTCACCAAAGAACGCTGACTGGAAAGGAAGAAGTTTTTAGCCAATTGCTGAGTTAACGTCGAGCCCCCCTGCACCGTTCTCCCGGCGCTGATGTTAACCATCAATGCCCTGAGTATGGCAAACGGGTTGACACCATAGTGTTCATAGAAGCTGCGATCTTCGACTAAGATAAGGGCATCGATAATCGGTTGCGGGATCTTCGAAGCCGGTACAAATACTCTGTCTTCACCATCTCCGGTAAGAATACGGTCGAGCAACACAGGTTCGAGATGAAAAATGGCTAACTCACGTCGATCTTTGCTTCTGGCCACCGAGCTTACACCTCGAGAGTCGAAGGTGAGCATCACCCTCTCCTCAGCCTGAGAACCTTGAGGATGCAGGAAGGGTCGGCGCCACAGATCAACCTTAGTTTTCGAGGCCGAGAACTCGCCAACCTGTCTTGGATTAGCGACCTTGCGGTAACCTAGCAACTTAAGTTCGGCGATGAGCTGGTTATGGCTCACCGCAGCGCCTGGATAGAGCGCCATCGAGCGGCTGAATACCTGAGCGGGCAGATGCCACTTCTGTCCCTCAAATTTGCGGGCGATGATCTGATCCAGATAGATGCCATAGATAAAGACGGCCGCTACCACGATAAGTCCGCATTTCCAACTTATCGACCAGATGCGGCGTCCCCACCCCGATGAAGATGGTTTCTTCGACGCGCTCTTTTTACTTTTAGGCTTGGCTTTAGCCGTACTTTTTTTAGGCGCAGGCTTCTTAGCTGCCGCTCTGTGTTTTGTCTCTTTCTGGGTCATCTTTCTTCCGGTAAAACGATTTCAGCGGCAGTTTGCAGCCACCAGTAACAAATCTTATAAATTCGTCATTGTGTAAAGTGAAAGAGGAAATATCTTAGCTCTTTCCACTCAATGTCTTTTTCTTGGTAAAACGAGTCGGTAAGGTATTAGCAGGATCATCAGGCCAAAGGTGTTTGGGATACCTTCCTTTCATCTCTTTTTTGACTTCGACATAGGGTCCTTGCCAAAAGCTGGCAAGGTCGGCCGTTAACGCCAAGGGTCTTCGGGCAGGAGATAGCAACTCCATCGTCACTGTCAGTTTGCCATTAGCCAATATTGGGCTTTGTGCCATTCCCAGCGCCTCTTGCAGCCTGACATTGAGTAAAGCTCTGCCAGCATCGTCATAGGATATCTTAGCGTTCGTGCCCGTAGCCATCGGCCAGTGGCAGGGAAAGAGCGAGTCCAGCCTGCGCTGTTGATTCCACTCCAGACGATTCAGCAGCAGAGTATAACAGTCAAGGGCCTTCAGTTGTGACAAGCTTCTGACATCACTTAAATAGGGTCCTAGCCAGTCGTCTAGGCTTGCCAATAAACTAGCATCGTCGATATCGGGCCAGCCATGGTCGGTATCGAGTCTTGCCGCTAACTTCACCCTGTTTTGTAGCTGCAGTAGCTTATCGTCCATATTGAGCAGACTCAAACCCTTAACAAGGATCTGTTCGATGATGGCCGCTTTTATCTGACCCGGTTCAGGCTTCTTCGATGCCGTCTTGCTCAGTACTATTTGACCAATGCATTTCTGAGTCTCGGCAAAGAAGCGCCCTTTCGATTCATCCCAGCCACAATAGTTTTTTGTCGACACCAAAAATGAGAGCCGCGCTTTAAACGCCGCGCTGTCAATTTCGGCGGCAAGGTAGACCCGACCGGATGTCCTGCCCTCACTCTCCTGAAAGTCAGCAACCACCAGCCAATCCACATGAGACAGAGAATCGTTATCGGGCAAGATCACCCCAGTACCATTGGCGAGCTGATAACCCGAGATCCCCCGGCATTTTGCGATACGATCTGGAAACGCTAACGCCAACAAAAAAGCGATATCGGCGCTAGCGGCACCGGTTATAATCTCAGACAAAGGCATTTTAACCTTAAGCTTCTTCATCCATAAGCGGACCTGTTGACCCGACTCTCCCTGGCTAGCCTCTGCTAAATAATGGCCAATATCGGTGCCTAGACGGGAGCGGGAACGAGACTCTAAAATCCCCGCCAATAAACAAGCCAGCCCCGTGAGTTCATAAGATTTGGTTTCATCGGACAACGCCTTGGCTTTGAGTAACATATGCGCCAATCTGGGGTGGCATCCCAACTCATAGGCTTGCCGCCCGTGATGAGTGAGCTTTCTCTGCTCATCGACCACGTCAAGCATCTGCAGTAACTGCCAGGCGACCGATTCATTGGCCTGTGAGGGCGAAGTTAACAGCGGAAGTTCACTGAGTGACTTCACTCCCCAACATGCTCCGTCATGCACCATAGGTAAGAGATCGGTGTGGAGGATCTCGGGTTCATCGGCCTTTAATAACCGCCCCTGCTCCTCCTGACTCCAAAGACGCAAACAATGCCCCGGAGCCAAACGCCCCGCACGACCGCTACGCTGGGCAGCGGAGGCCTGGCTGATACGCTTGAGCGACAGTCGGGTCACACCCGTTTTGGGGTTGAAACGCGCCTGTCGCTTATACCCGGAATCGACCACCATGGTGATCCCTTCGATAGTCAGACTCGATTCCGCAACATTGGTAGAGAGCACGACTTTGCGCTTACCATCGTCTGCAGCAGCGATGGCTTTGTCTTGTGCCTTGGCGGATAAACTGCCGTAGAGCGGACAGAGGGAAAATTGATTTAAATCCAGTCGGCTCGCTAAAAAGTCATGTAAGCGCATGATCTCCCCCTGACCGGGCAAGAACGCCAGCAGTGAGCCTTTAGACGTGTCATCGGGGCGTTCACTCTCGGCGTTATCACCTTTGAGTAAATCCACGATGCTTCGCCCCATATGTTCGAGCCAGTAGGAGTGGGACTGATGTTGAGAGCGACTTTTCGAAGCGGAGGCGGCGCTATAAGCGATATCGACAGGAAAACTGCGCCCCTCGCTTTTTAAGGAGATGGCCTCGGGCATGACGCTATCCAATGGCAGGCCTGAAACCGTCGCCGACATGGCTAAAATCTTAAGGTCTTCCCGAAATGAACCTTGGATCTCAAGGGCCAAAGCGAGCCCGAGATCTGTGGTCAGATGGCGCTCATGGATCTCATCGAAGATGATCATCCCTATCCCCTCTAACTCGGGATCTTGCTGGATCATTCGGGTCAGAATACCTTCGGTGACGATCTCCAGCTTAGACGTCGCGCTGCTGCGAGACTCCCCTCTCACCCTGAAGCCTATCTCTTCACCGATAGCACTACCTCGTTGACTCGCAATATAGTGAGCCACACTTCTCGCCGCGACCCGTCGGGGCTCCAGCATCAATATCTTTCCTTTAATCTCCGCCCAATCGAGCATGGCCAAAGGCAGAGCAGTAGATTTACCTGCGCCCGTTGGCGCTTCGAGAATCACTTGATTATGCTGGCTAAAGGCTCTTCGCAGAGGGGAGATCAGGCTATGTACGGGTAACTGTTTCAAGGAGATGACATCTGAATAACACACTGCGAACCAGTGTACTAGGATTAGGCAAAAGATGGCAATCACTGCAAGCGATATGATTTTGCTAAAATGAACCACAAAAGAATCATTAAGTCTGAGGATAAATAGACAGTAAACTCTTGAGGACTAATCTTGGTGCTAAATAGTGGGAATGAGATAAAGTCTTTATTGTCGAAACGGATGTGACTGAATTATCGACTCGTTACAACAAACATAGTTAAATGGAACGGCTAATATGAAAAGGTTATTTTTAGGCATATCACCCACCCCGGTGCAACTCGAACAGCTGCTTCAGATCCAAGACGCCCTTTTCAACGCGAGTCAGAAAGAGCGCGCTATTGAGCATAGAGGCGTCGAGGCGAGCTCGGATAACCACACTCCCTATACTGGCGTAGGACGTAGAGTCAATAAACAAAACTTCCATATGACTCTCGCCTTTTTAGGGGCCGTCAGCGATGAGGTGCAAGCGCATCTGGAATTGGCATTGGACAGTTTCAACCATAGCAACCAAAGCCAATGGCCCGCCTTCGAGGTGACCTTAGATACACTAACACTGTGGCGCAAACCACAAGTCCTCTGTTTATCGGGCAAACTTGATGACCTAAACCTGCAACTCACGGTAGACAGATGCTGGCATGCAGCCAAAGAGGCAGGTCTGTTCTGCGGTAAAACGAATACGTCGAAGACAAATGATGAGTTTACATTTACCCCTCATATTACCCTGTTTAGAAAAGCCAAGCAGATACCTGAGGATCATTTACCACAAACAGGTTTATTACAGGCCCGATTAATAGCGCACTCACTCATACCTATGACACTCTCGCCACAGCAGATGCACCTCTATGAATCATTAAGCACCTCGACGGGAGTCGAATATCGTATCTTACGCTCTTGGACACTGGTCCGGCCCAGCTGATATGTATATTCAATCTTATCTGAATTCAGATAAAAAAAAGCTGGCATCTTTTTAGATACCAGCTTTTAGATTCAACTTAAATTCGCCGCGTTATGCGCGTCGATCAAAGCCCTAAGCTCAAATGTTAATCTTGCAGTAAGCCCGCAATAGTCAGCACGCCGTGTGTCGTTCCACCGGCAGACCAAAGTGCATTAGAGCTATCGGCGAAGGCCGAGGATAGATCCATATGCAGCCAGTTAGCCTCAGGCGACACAAAATGCCAAAGGAAGCCTGCAGCATTAGAAGCACCACCGGCACCGCCACCCTTCATAGCTCGACTGTTAGCGGTATCGGCATAAGCCGATGGACACATCTCACGATGCCAAGGATCGAGTGGTAGCGGCCAAACACGCTCACCCACTTCAGCGGCCTTAGCCTGTGCCATCGCCAACACTTCCTGCGATGGTGAAAATATGGCGTTGTATTCCGTTCCCACAGCCATCAAGGCTGCACCGGTTAAGGTGGCCGCATCGATAATCAAAGAGGCGCCGGTTGCAGAAGCCGCTTGCAATCCATCGGCTAATACCAAGCGCCCTTCGGCATCGGTATTAACGACTTCGACAGAGACGCCATTTTTGTACGTTAAGATGTCACCTAACTTATAAGCATGACCACTGATCAGGTTCTCTGCGCAACAAAGAAATAACTTCACTCGTTTGTTTAAGCCTTGCTTCATAGCCAGACCCAGCGCGGCCGTGACTGTAGCCGCACCACCCATATCGCATTTCATCCCGAGCATGCCTTCAGAGGCTTTAATGCTATAACCACCTGAATCGAAAGTTATCCCCTTACCGACCAAAGCGACTGATACGGGAGCATCATCTCCCAAAGGGTTATAATCAAGTTCTAGCATAGCGGGTGCCCGCTCACTTCCACGGCCAACGGCATGGATCCCTACCCACTTCTCTTCGAGCAGTTCGGCGCCTTCAATGATGCGATAAGTCACCTTATTTCCGCCTATCTCAGACAACCAATGCGCGGAAAGGATAGCCAACTTCACTGGCGCAAGGTTTTCAGGCGTTTCATTGATCAATTGACGGGCAAAGTTGGCGCTGGCGAGTCTGTTTTCAAGTTCTGTTTGTATTGCTTCATCCCCGGTCCAGCGAATATCTGGATTAGACAGTGCCGTAGCAAATCCCTGTGCAAAAGCCCACTGAGAATGCAGATCCCAAAGTTCACCCTCTAATGCAAGTGATGCGATACCTTGGTTACGCAGTTTACGTGCGGCTTTCTGGATCTGACGTAACTCATCTCCACCTTGCAGGTGAATAACCGCCTGATCATTTTGAAAAGTCACATCGGCTTTGCCCCAATGAGCGGCAGGCGCCTCTTTAGTCAGGCTCACCTTCATTAACTCTGTCATGCCTAATCCTTCCTTTTATTCATTTTTTATAATTAGATTGTTACCCGAGCGACCTAAATAATCTGGGTTCAAAAGCCAGAACCGTTATTCCCAAGCCACTTTAAAATGCTTATTTCAGCATTTAGAGGTCGTTTGGGGATAGATAGCCAGATATTGCTTTGTACGAAGTGTACTGCAAAGAAGTAGATACTCAAACCAAGAAGCTGATAATCTAACCGCTTGTGTTATTCCTTAATGAGACCGGATCAGGCTAATGCTGTTCACTCCCCCTTTCGAACAAGGCGTCCTGCTCAGACGCTATAAACGCTTTCTAACCGACATTCGACTTAGCGATGGCAGTGAGGTCACCATACATTGCCCCAACACGGGTTCCATGAAAAACTGCCTCTTTGCGGGGGAGAAGGTGTGGTTCTCCACCTCTGATAACCCAAAACGTAAGTACTCGCGAACCTGGGAACAAGCAGAATCTGATGTGGGCCATATAATAGGCATTAATACAGGCAGAGCAAACCAGCTGGCAGAGGACGCTATCCGAGCTGGTGTGATAACCGAATTGAGCGGTTACGGCTCTCTCAGACGTGAGGTAAAGTACGGCAGCGAAAATAGCCGCATCGATATTCTACTCAGTGACGCTACCGATTCGGCTGACACCACATCTCCTGACGCGACACCTCCCACTACACCAGTTAAGCCAAACTGTTATGTCGAAGTAAAGAGCTGTACCTTACTAGAAGGAGGTCAGGGCTATTTTCCCGATGCAGTTACCACCCGAGGCCAAAAGCATTTAAGAGAGCTGATAGAGATGGTGGCAGCTGGCCACCGAGGCGTGCTGCTTTTTGTGGTGCAACACACTGGCATCGACTCCGTTCAGGCGGCGGCTCATATCGACCCCGACTACTCAGCCCTGCTGACTAAAGCCCATAATGCCGGGGTCGAAGTCATCGCATATCGCACTGAAATGTCTCCGAGTGGGGCTTTCTTGATTAAATCCTGCCCTGTCAAACTCTAATTCGCACCTAAAAGTTGAATTAATTAGGAATAGGAGACATAGTCAAAGAATAACGTCACATGAACACAAAAAGTTTGCTTGGTTTATCGGTTTCTGATATAGATATCGGCCTTAAAATACAAGCTCCCTACCAAGCAAACGATTAACAGGAGATGGGTTATGCCAGAAGGCACTAAAAGACTCGGCGTGCTCGCTATCGCAGGTGTAGAACCTTATCAGGAAAAACCTGGTGAGGAGTATATGAATGAGGACCAGCGAGGCCACTTCAGAACAATTCTGGAAGCTTGGCGTAATCAATTGCGTGAAGAGGTCGATCGTACTCTTAACCATATGCAAGATGAAGCCGCTAACTTCCCAGATCCTGTAGACCGTGCAGCACAGGAAGAAGAGTTCAGTCTTGAACTTCGTGCTCGTGACAGAGAACGTAAGCTGATCAAGAAGATCGAAAAGACACTTCAGAAAATTGAAGAAGATGATTTCGGATTCTGTGATTCTTGTGGCGTCGAAATCGGTATCCGCCGCCTCGAAGCTCGTCCAACAGCCGATCAGTGTATCGACTGTAAGACACTTGCAGAGATCAAAGAAAAGCAGATGGCTGGCTAATCCGGCTCTATTCACTGCATGAGTAAGCGGGGCTTCAGGCCCCGCTTTACTATTTACCTATTTTAGCCTCTCTAATTGCTCATTTATCCCTTTACCGCGCACCTCAATGATTAACGACCTTCTTGTCACACCTTTTCCTGCCAGCAGCTCGATAGATCTTTCTTGCGTCTTGTTATACCTGTCGGTATAAACTACAGCCTAAACGTATTATGATCCTCACTGGTTTTATATCCTATCAACTATAGGTATCGTCACTTTGAGTCATCCCCCTTATATTGGCCGTTTTGCTCCCTCACCTTCGGGCCCGCTCCACTTCGGTTCACTGGTCGCCGCCGTTGGCAGTTTTTTGCGAGCACGATCTATGGGTGGTCAATGGTTAGTGCGCATTGAAGATATCGATCCTCCTCGTGAAGTGCCGGGGAGCAGTGATGATATTTTGCGAACCTTGGTGGCTTATGGTCTGGAGTGGGACGGTGAAGTCTTATATCAGAGTCAACGTCTTGATGCCTATCAGACAAAGCTCGATAGCCTGCTGGCCAACGAGCTTGCCTACTACTGTCAATGCACACGCAAACAGATCCAAACGATGGGTGGGACCTATGATGGTCGCTGCGGCGCGCTGGAAATGCCTCTGGCCAGTGGGGCAATCAGAGTACGCAATACTATCGGCATCGATAAATTTCAAGACACCTTAATGGGTGACATACTCGTAGACAAAGCCTTCGCCAATGAAGATTTTATCATTAAACGCCGTGATGGCTTCTACGCCTATCAATTAGCCGTAGTCATGGATGATGCGTATCAACAGATAACCGAAGTCGTTCGTGGCTGTGATCTGTTAGAGACCAGCAGCAGACAGGAGAGCCTGTTTGCTCTGTTTGGATTGACCCCGCCAACCTGGCTACATCTTCCCTTAGTCTGCACTAATCCAGGCATGAAGCTTTCGAAGCAAAACCATGCACCGGCTATCGACATCGCTAAGCCACAGACGAGCTTGAATGCTGCGCTTCAATTCTTAGGCCAAGCACAGGTCGAACCCAGGCACCAGATGCCGCAGATGCTCGAGCAGGCCGTCTCACAATTTAATATCAACCTCATCCCTAAGCAAAAAGAAGTCGTTCTTAATTAAACGCTTACAGTGACTTCTTCGCCTCTAGAAAGCGCTCACCAGCTCGCATTATGGCAAACTTAAACACTTATAACGTGACAAAAAACACGGATCTTGCGATCGATAATTGATAGCTCTTCAGCGTTTTCGGCCGACTTTATTGGATCAATCATTAAAGATCGCAAAACAAATTCAAATCGACGTGAGGCAATGGTGATCAATCGTATACTCATTGAGCCATATTTGGGTTATCATACCCGCCTTATTTTAAACCGCCGTTTAGTCCCGAGTTCGAGGTGTCCCATTTTTCGCCGTATTAGCAAATTCTGTAAGCAGTTCTTTGATAAAAATCAAACAGCTGAAGAAACCACACAAACAGGCCTAAGTTTGGCGGTTGTTCCGAGAAAAGATCACTCTATATCTCGCAGTCAGATGAGCGAAAATGCCATAAAGGTACTGTACCGATTGCATAAGTCAGGATTTAAGGCTTATCTCGTCGGCGGAGGTGTGCGTGATATCTTGTTGGGCTTTAAGCCCAAAGACTTCGATGTGGTGACCAATGCCACACCGGAAGAGATCAAGAAACTGTTCCGTAACTGTCGACTCGTCGGTAGACGTTTCCGCCTGGCCCATATCGTCTTTGGCCGTGATGTCATCGAAGTCGCGACCCTGCGTGGTCATCATGTTGAGCATGTTGAGCAGGTTTCAAAGACTAATTCCGAAGGCCGATTGCTACGCGATAATGTCTACGGCAACATAGATGAAGATGCAGAACGTCGTGACTTTACCGTCAATGCACTTTATTACGATATCAGTGACTTCTCTATACATAGTTATGGCGGCGGCCTTGAAGATCTCAAATCAAGAACCATCAGATTGATTGGCGATCCCAATACCCGTTATCGTGAAGATCCTGTACGTATGCTCAGAGCCGTGCGCTTTGCGACTAAGCTCGACATGACTATCGATAAAGGTGCGGCAGATCCTATCTACGATCTGGCCCCGTTGCTAAAAGATATTCCAGCTGCACGCATGTATGAGGAGATACTCAAACTCTTCTTCAACGGTCAGGCAAAAAATAACTTTACCATGATGCGTAAGTTTGGCTTGTTTGCGCCGCTGTTCCCTTTGGTGGATTCACTCCTTGAGGATGAGCCTGATGGCTTTGCAGCGAAGATGCTTCTGGCTGTCATGGAAAGTACCGATGCGAGAGTTCTCGCAGAGAAAACGGTAACTCCCGCGTTCTTCTATGCCGCCATACTCTGGTATCCACTGAATCAACGTGCCGATGATATTGCACTAGAAAGCGGACTAAGCCTCTATGATGCATATAATGCCGCTATGGGTGATGTCATGGAGCAGCAATGCCAAACCATCAGTATTCCGCGTCGATTCAGTACTCCGGCAAAAGATATCTGGCAGTTACAGCTAAGGTTTGATCGTAACCAAGGTACTCGTGCATTTAAGTTTATTGAAAATCCTAAATTCCGTGCAGCCTATGACCTACTCCTGTTGAGAGGAAGCGCCGAAGGTGGCTCAGTGGCAAAATCTGCCGCATGGTGGAAGAGTTTCGTCGATGGTGGCGAAGAACAACGCAATGTCATCGCGCGTTCGGTAAACAAGGGCAGCCGTAACCGTACTTCGAGCCAACGTAAACGCCGTAAGCCTGCATCACCAAAAACGACTAAGCCGGAAGAGTAATGGCGTTAGTTTTTGTCGCACTAGGGGCAAATCTGACCGATCCGGTGACTCAGCTCGATAACGCCTGTAAAGCGATTATCGAGCTGGCAATACGCTCCTCACATTCGACACTCGAGATATCCCCTTACTACCGCTCAGCTCCCATGGGAGACGTGGTACAGCCCGATTATGTCAACGCCGTTGTCGGTTTTAGCACAACACTCGAACCTATCGAGTTGTTAGATGCACTGCAGAAAATTGAGAATGAGCAAGGCCGGGTGAGACTCGAACGTTGGGGTCCAAGAACTTTAGATCTCGATATTCTGCTGTATGACAATCAAACCATAGACTCTTCAAGACTCACGATTCCCCACTATGGAATGAAACAGCGCAGCTTCGTATTAGTGCCATTAGCCGATATCGCTCCCCAGCTTTTGCTTCCTTGTGGCACAAAACTCAAGCAACTTATAAATGCCGAATTGACCGCAGAATTAGAACAAATAGTCAGATAAGATTGAATTCGGCTCTGTGTTGGCATATAAAAGTACACTATTAAAAGTACACTATCTAAGTGCTAATACCTGAGTATTTAGCACTAATATAATTAATCTATTTAAGATCATCACTATGTCTAAAATAACTAGCTCTACCCTGCTTAAATTTAAGCAGGAAGGTAAAAAGTTCACCGCACTCACAGCCTATGACGCAAGCTTTGCCAGCGCCTTCGATAGTGAAGGAGTTGATGTACTGCTCGTTGGCGACTCTATGGGCATGGTGCTGCAAGGACATGATGATACACTACCGGTAACGGTCGAAGATATTGCCTACCATACACGCTGTGTTCGCCGCGGTATCAGCCGCTCCCTGCTTATCGCCGACATGCCTTTTATGAGCTATGCCACGGCTGAACAAGCAATGATAAATGCCACTGCCTTGATGCAAGCTGGCGCCAGTATGGTCAAGCTTGAGGGTGGCCATTGGTTACTCGACACCATCAGTAAACTCACCGAACGCGGCATCCCAGTCTGTGCCCACTTAGGGCTAACCCCCCAATCGGTTCACGTTTTCGGTGGTTTTAAAATTCAGGGACGCGATTCAGATAATGCCCAACGTATTCTCGATGAAGCCAAGGCCATTGAAGCCGCAGGGGCTCAACTACTTGTTGTTGAATGTATCCCGGCACCTCTTGCCAAAACCATCAGTGAAGCGTTAACGATTCCGGTGATCGGTATCGGCGCTGGCGCAGATACCGATGGCCAGATATTAGTGATGCACGACGTACTGGGGATCTCGAGCGGCTACATTCCTCGTTTCTCTAAGAATTACCTTAAGCAGACTGGCGATATCCGCGCGGCTATCCGCGCTTATATCGACGAAGTTGCACAAGGTATTTTCCCTGGCAGCGACCATACATTTAACTAATATCGCGCTAAATTCAGCCGCTGATGAACTCTTTGATTCATTAGCGGTGTAGCGAGCGAATCCGCGTGTATTAACGTCATATGTGCGCTAGCCGCATACGTGTTCAGTAAAACAAGATAGTGCAGAGTTACTATGATCACCACTCAAGAAATCAGTCAGATCCGTCAGCAAGTTCGTGTATGGCATGCAAAAGGCGAAACCGTCGCATTTGTTCCCACTATGGGCAATCTGCATCTGGGCCATGTAACACTCATTAAAGAAGCCGTTAAACGTGCTGATCACGTTGTCGCTTCAATCTTTGTTAATCCAATGCAATTTGGCCAGAACGAAGATCTCGATGCTTACCCGAAGACATTGGCGGCCGATCAGCAAGCCTTAACCGAGGCAGGCGCAGAACTACTCTTCACTCCGACAGCGGCAATTATCTACCCCAAAGGGATGGCGCAACAGAGCTTTATCGAGGTGCCAAAAATCAGCGAGCAACTCTGTGGTGCGAGCCGTCCTGGACATTTTCGTGGCGTCGCAACCGTAGTCTGTAAACTGTTTAATATTGTCCAGCCCGATATTGCCCTCTTTGGTCGGAAAGATTTCCAACAGCTACTTGTAATCAAGACCATGGTGGCAGATCTCTCTATGCCCATTGAGATCGTTGGCGTCGACACTATCCGTGAAGCCTCTGGCTTAGCCATGAGCTCACGTAATGGCTACCTGAGTCAGGCCCAAAAGGATAAGGCGACGACACTCAAACGAACCATGGACGCGATGTCTGCTGCAATACAGCAAGGCGGATCGGTTCCCAATGCGATTCAAGCAGGTCATAGCCAACTTACAGACGCAGGTTTTAAACCGGATTACCTCGAAGTACGCAATGCATCTGACCTGTCACAGGCTTGCCATGATGATATGGACTTAGTCATACTGGCAGCAGCATACATGGGGGATACCCGCCTCATAGATAACCTCTGTTTCACTCGCTAAACTAATCCGGCGCTATCGGGGTACGTTTTCGTGCCCTATTCCCATTTGCATTTTCCTGATCAATATTTCAATCTATATTTTCTTATTAATCAAGCTCAACATCGTCGAAACCACCTTCAAAAAACTGGTTTTATCAAGCAAGTTACGCC
>SDWK01000701.1 GCA_004195335.1 Shewanella sp. | reverse complement strand
CCCTTAGGCTTTAATATGACTAGAGGGTTCTCGGGCCATTGAAATGCTTTTTCTCCACTAGGTTTTTCTTGCACAATCAAGTCTCTGATTAAGGCAAGCTGCTCATAAAACATGTCGATTTCATCAAGAGAATAAGTTGCTTCAGCGAGCAAAGTCTCGGGTGTGATACCGGCTGGATTTTGACTTATGACATCTAAAAGGTTTTTTTTAGTTTTTTCACTCTTCACTTTCGATATCCTCCCGCTTTTTCTGGCTTTAGTCTTGCCATCGGGTTTTGTTTTCCCTTCAATTTGGCTCCTAATCCTATCCAACAGCGCACTGGCCGGTTCATCATTGGGGTCCTGGGGAACAAGTTTTCCGGAGAAGGCTTTCTTGAGAATCGACTGGCGCAGGCGTTCTGCACGGCGCAGGTTGGCGTTGACCTGGGCTTCAGCTCCGTCGATTATAGAGAGACGGCATTCAACTTCAGCAATGATTTGATGTTGTTCGTCCTTGCAACAAAGAGGGAGAATTAGTGACTGCAATTCACCGGAATTGATATTATTAACACCGCTCGTCGACTTTGCCTTAGCTTCTATCTGTCTCCGCAATAACTGTGATGAAAAACAAGCCATCAAGTATTCGCTCGCTATCCTTTCAGTTGAAGGTCTCAGACGAATCAGATAGCCAGCATAAAGATACTTAGTGTCTTCGTCTCTCACTAAAGCACATTTGCCAACAAGCGAGACACTACCATTGGAGCGAATAGTCAAAATGTCCCCAGCCTTCAACGTATAGGCTCGCTTCTCTTTTTCAGTAAAATCTGCTGACTTCAAATCACTAGCATCTATGAACCCACTTGCGATATTTGGAATCCTCAATACACCTAAAGAGCCTGAATCATAATCACATTTTTTAGAAGTACCGTAATTTGGAACATCTATTAATTGCCCTAATGCTGCCCACACCCACCCCTTCGGCAATTCCGGCAAACCGCTCACATCCGGCCCAATCGGCTCTTTGTACTTCCCTTTACCCTGCCAATCAGTACGCCGCTCTTCAAGAATCTGTGCCAACAACTGGCTGGCAGGTTCTACATCAGGATGCTGCTCACGCCATTCTTTAGTGAGTTTACCTTCGACGGCGGCTTTAAGTACGGCGGCTTTGTAGCGCTTGAGGTTGGCCTTGACGCGCTTGAAATTGGCGACGGCTTTGTCGAGGCGTGAGAATTGCGTTTCGATCTCAGTTACGATGCGGTCTTGTTGATCCCTAGGAGGCACAGGTAAAGAGATTGAACTTAAATTTTTTCTCGAAATCCTCTTTCGAGTACTACCGCTCTGCAATGCCGCAACGGCAGCCCTAAATACAGGCGCGTTTAGGAAATACATTAACCAACGGTGATTGAAATCATGTTGCCCTGCCCTTACAACAGCAACATCGACCACAGTGACAGAACTCTTTTTATCACCAGGGAATATACACGCTCTGCCAAGTGGGTCTGGCATGCGTGCAACAAGCACGTCTCCCTTCTCGAGAAAAGTGCAGCGGAGTTCTTTGGCTTTTTCTGAGGTTAGAAACCGTGCGGACTTATCCCTGTATCCGCCATCACCTATATCAGCAAGTTGAATTAAACGAACATCGCCGTCTGGGTCTTGGTCTTTACTTTCCACCCAATCGCCATCGACAAACACTCCATCATTTCCAACTAAATCTGAAATCGTAGCGAGTTCCCAGCCTTGAGGAAGTTCACTTTTACAAATTGTCAAAACAGGATCTAGTTTTTTACTCACGCCGCCAAAACCTCATTCAATTCCCCAAGCATCTTGCTTAAATCATCCCCAAACAGTTGCCACACCTTACCAATCCCACCTTCTTGCACAAACGGTGCATAATCAAAATCATCCGCCTCAATCTGAAGGTTGGCGGAAATGTGATCACGAATCATCTCCAGCCACTTGCGCTGCTCTCCGGTAAAACTCTTACCACCCGTCTGCTGCTGCTCAACCCAAGCCCGGAAGTTGACCTGCACCTTCTCCGGAAACGGCACCAGTTCATTATCCTGATGCATTGCAAAGCGCACTAGCGACACCAGGTCAGTCAAAATATGATTGGCCGCGGCGCCACGCACCTTGCTCGCCTCCAGTTTCTCGTAGGCCGCCCACAGCTCATCTGGCACCCGCTTCTCCCACCCCTGTCTCTTATACACATCTCC
>SDWK01000439.1 GCA_004195335.1 Shewanella sp. | reverse complement strand
CCCTCACGTTGAGCAATTTAGCTAAATTTTTATTGGAGAACAGAGATGCAAAAATTACTACAGGTCGATTTTGGTTTTAAGGGTCCTTTTGGAGAAGAGATGGCGACCATGCTGGCCGACTTAGCCGAGTCAATCAATCATGAACCCGGGATGATGTGGAAAATTTGGACCGAGAGTGAATCGAAGCAACTCGGTGGCGGCATTTATCTGTTTGAAGATGAAGCGAGTGCACAGGCTTACCTAGAGATGCATACGGCTCGTTTAAATGAGATGGGGATTTCGGGTGTCAGGGGATTGATTTTGGATGTGAACCAGACCCTGTCTGAAATCAATCATGCCCCTAATTGCACTAAAGAAAGTGCAGTAAAAGGCGCAGAAGAGAGCACGGAAGTAAGGAGAGCATGATGAAAAACAGGACATTTCTAACTGCCCACGGCGCGATTTACACCGTATTTGCCATGGCGCTATTCATTGTACCTACGCTAATGTGGCCCATGTATGGTGTTGAGATTAACGATCAATATGCCTATTTTCTCTCTCAGCACACGTCGATATTTCTGGGGGGCATTGCCGCAATAAGCTTATTATTGCGCGATATTGAGGCCGGTAAGTTGGCAAAAAACCTGTTTTTGGCCTTAACAATCTCGAATAGCCTAGGCGTGATTATTACGCTGTATGCGGGAATAACTGGCATCTTCGTGGGTTTTGGCTGGAGTGACCCGGCATTCTTTACCCTATTGTCAGTACTGAGCTTTATGCAGATGAAAAAGCAGTAATACCGATTAGTATAACTAGCGCCGACTTGAAAAACAAAAAAGGTGAGTTTAAGCCATGCTTAAATCTCACCTTTTCGCTTTCACAGACACTGCAGTGACGACATCAAGTATCAGCTCAATACAGCGGCGCTTCACCTTCGGGGCGTGTCTTCAATAGCTTAAGGAACCACATATATTGCTCCGGATAGGCTAAGATCACCTGCTCCACAACTTTATTCAAGGCCACCGCTTCGTTCTCTTTGCCCTTCATGTCATCGGGATCGATGGCTGGCATGACCGTTAACTCAAATTGACGAGTCTGTTGGTTGTAGCCAATTTTTACCGGCATCACCTGAGCATTACCCGCCTGTGCCAGTCGCCCTACTACGGGGAGCGTCGCTTTGACCGTACCTAAGAAAGGAGCAAAGATACTCTTGTCCGGCCCTAAATCTTCATCGGGCAGATAGAAGAAGCTATTATCGTTTTTAAGCTCAGATAATAACGCACGTATACCGGCTTCTCGCATATAGATGTTACCACCTAATGAACTCCGCATACGGTTACTAAACCAATCAAACAGGCCGTTACGATGGGCTTTCGCCATGCTGACCATAGGAAGATCAAGATTGAGCCTCAGCCCCGCATATTCCATTCCCCAGACATGAGGCATGATAAATATCACTGGCTGACCAACGGCTCGGGCTTGTTCAACATGCTCAAACCCCATCAATTTTACCCTACGCCTTAAATTAGCGTTAGAGCGTACCAGCAGCTCTGATTGAGCCAGCAGGATCATGACAAAGTTTTCTACATTATCTTTGAGTAATGCTTCGATCTCATCGGGTGTTTTTTCAGGGAAACAAGCAGTAACATTGATTCGAGCAACCGATATCGGCTTCTTGGCAATCTTCATGACCAATTTAGCGAGTAAACGAGCTAAAGGATCGCGAAGCCAGGCTGGCATCAATCCGAAAATAACTAATATCAGGATCCCAAACCAGGTTAGCCAGAATCTGGGGTGAAGTAGTTCAGCTTTGAACCTACGATCAAAATACTTAGGCTTTCTTGACAAAAAAATGACCTCAATTAATACCAACTCACTAATCGCTACCACTCATATCTATAACAGTGCACAGACTGTTAGGTAGCGCCCTCTTAAACTCTCATTTCTAGGCTATTGATCCAGGAGTGACAATTCCGCTTACATCAAGGCAATAATAAAATGGAGTATTTCAGACGTTGCCGTTAGCAGGTAATACCAACAGCTGAGTAATGGCGTTTTAAATGCTCGATATTCAACAAGCAGACAATCAATCCTATCATTCAAATCGCTGTATTTACTTGAAGAATGATTAAAATGTCTATCTGTAAATAGGAAAACGAATACGATTGATATAAATTTCACTACAAAAATATACAGAAAAAGCCACTACATGAG
>SDWK01000172.1 GCA_004195335.1 Shewanella sp. | reverse complement strand
AATTATGGCTTAGTAGTTTACAGCCATTATTTCATCAGAGCCGTAAGTCAAAGCCAAATCTTTAATCGTTACTGTACCTTTCATATAGGGGGCAATCTTACTGGCCGTTCTATCTGCACCATGATTCAATGCAAATTGATGATAACTCTGTCCATTACATACTAAGCGAGGGAAGACTCTCTGCTTGTTAATGCGATAGCCTTTCATCGTATCGTTGAATTTAAATAGACTGTTACTGGCCCCGGCTTTGCACACTTGCACCAATGTTTTTTCAATCTGAGGAGACATGGCTGCTGAAGCATTAAAAGCAAGTGGAGTCAGGATTATGGCTGCGATAGCGATGAACTTTTTCATGGTAGCTCCTAGCGTCATTAATTTAGGGTGTGTATAAAGTAAAGACCCATATTGGCTGGAATGCTGTAAGTGATTTGTAGCTAAGTGTATCGAAATGTGCAGCTGGGATCAGATTGTGTCTGTGAGTAACAAAGTGTGTTTAGAGCATGATTTTGAGTGAGTAGTGAAGCTAGTGGTTAGTTCAGAAGTTAACTAATATGGCACTAGGATATTTACTGTTTTGATTTTATTTCAGTGTTAGATTACACCTAGCATTGTCAATTTGGTTAGTAATGGTGAAAAGGTTATTGGTCTTGTCCACCAGATGATTTTAGATGTATGGAATAGCCCACTGCTTGATACGGCTTCTGAACAAACCGTAGACCGTAATATTGAAAATAAACGAATTCATCAGGTGATGCGACATAAGGTGCCCTTGGTGGCAGCGAATACCATATTGAAAGATGCTGTACATCAGCTCGAAAATGAACGATTGGAGTATTTAGTGGTGATAGATGGAAATGAGCTATTAGAGTGTGTGAACTGGAAAATAATGGCGAATGCTCAATTATTTGATTTTGACAATGAATTACAACGGCATTAAAAAAGCCAAGCAATATTAGCTTGGCTTTAGATAAAGCGCTTAGTTAGATTAATCTACAATACGCAATAATTCATTGATGCCCACTTTACCGCGAGTCTTAGCGTCGACTTTTTTGACAATAATGGCAGCGTAAAGATTATAGGTTCCGCATTTTGAAGGTAAGGTGCCTGACACGACCACCGAGCCTGCAGGTACTCTTCCATAATGGACTTCACCTGTTTCACGGTCATAGATACGGGTACTTTGACCTAGATAAACACCCATTGAAATAACGCTACCTTCTTCAACGATTACGCCCTCAACAACTTCAGAACGAGCACCGATAAAACAGTTATCTTCGATGATGGTTGGTCCGGCTTGTAATGGCTCTAAAACGCCACCAATACCAACACCGCCAGATAGGTGAACATTCTTCCCTATTTGAGCGCAGGATCCCACAGTGGCCCAAGTATCGACCATAGTACCTTCGTCAACATAGGCTCCAAGGTTCACATATGAAGGCATTAGTACCGTGTTCTTGCCAATGAAAGAGCCTTTACGTACCGTGGCTGGTGGCACGACACGTATCGCTTCCTTTTTGAAGCGTGCTTCGTCGTAATCGGCAAATTTCATAGGAACTTTGTCGAAATATTTCGTTTCGCCACCGTCGATAACACCGTTGTCGAAGATACGGAAAGAGAGCAGAACGGCCTTCTTTAGCCACTGATGTACGTGCCACTGACCATCAATTTTCTCAGCAACTCTAGCTTCACCTGTATCAAGCATGCTAATTGCTTTCTCTACATCAGCACGAACACTCGGTTCTACTGAGTTAGGGGTTATTTCTGCGCGAGCTTCAAAAGCTGCCTCTATGCGTTGGCGTAAAGCCTCCATTAACGTCTCCCAATTGTGTCATTGACTGAATCTAGTTTAAAAAAGTAATACCCATCGGCATTATATACACAAGCGACTGAAAAGTGCTGCCGAGATATGAAATATGACAGAGTGAATTAGAATAACCCTCTCAGAATGCATATATCGGTCACTCGAACAGTGCTAGTGGCTTGAGTTTTGCTCAATATGATTTAATCTGCAGAGTCATCATCAATTCTGCACTGATTGTGTGAGTGCGGTGATGAGATTCTGCCTTAACATCTCTTGTTGAACTTCATTAAGCTGCTCGCCATCGATATTTTTTAGTATAAAAAAGTCTTCTGCTCGTTCACCGATAGTGGTTATTTTCGCCGCAATTAATGTGATTTGGCATCGATAAAGAATA
>SDWK01000958.1 GCA_004195335.1 Shewanella sp. | reverse complement strand
GGGCGTTTCAATTTGAGTGGCGGAAGGAATCGTTTCCACTCACTGTCAGTTGTGGAGTCGTCAACTTCAATGAGGAAGCAGATAGCATTGATTACATCTTTAAGGGCGCAGGTACTGCTTGTAACATGGCAAAGGCGGCTGGTCGAGACAGAATAGAAACATATAAATCTGATGACTCAGAGCTGGTTCATCGCGTCGACCTTATGGAGTTTGTATCCCAGATGGATAAATCCCTCGAAGAAGATCGCTTTGTCCTCAACTGCCAGATGATAACTCCCCTCTTTGAACGTGCAGAAGAAAATCCTGTTCGGTACTTGCGCTTCCTATTGCTATGCAATGAAAGTTATCTAACTCTCTTAGTTCACTACTTTTACTAGGATTAAAAATATCTCCTCTTGCTAGTGCTCGTTTTTCTAGGCGCTTTAATCGTCTTCGGGTTTCACCGACAAACATCTTTGCGATACCTTGATTACGCTTAAACCTGACCTCACCACAATCATCAGGAACAGCTTCAACATCGCCTACGCTAAAGAACCCGCGCTCCTGCATATCTTGAAAATAGCCTTGTAGTCTCAACTTGTTTAACAAGGCTATATCTGTGTGAACAAAAGCAATGACATTGCCGATTGATGCGTTAGACCAAGCAGGAAAACTCACACCAAGACCTTTTATTTCATGCTTATAAATAAAACCATGCATAATTGAAATGCATCGCCCGGTTAATAGAGCAAGGTTTGCTTTTTCAGGTAAAAATCGCACCATAAAATAATAGCGTTGCATGCTAGGCCTGCTCTATTGTTTTGGATTTTGATTTACTTTTAGCTTCAGCCTTTTTTTGGAACATACCGCCCTTGATTAAAACAGCAAACAGGTAGTAGATATTTGGGCTAATAAAATATTCAGGCTCAGACAGCTGCTTTTTGAGTTCAGTAAGATACTGTTCCACATTTACAAATAGAGAATAAAAACTTCGTTCAGATTCGGGAGAGCGACGTGCGATACCTAACTCTTTGTCGGCACCATATTCATGAACCCGCAATAGTTTAGCTGCATCATCAACCCACCAGTCATCTATCGATTGTAGGGCTGCACCAATCTTTACGGAGTTAAAACTCACGGCATAACGACCATCAACACACTTAACCTTGGCAAATTGTTTCGATGCCTCACCCTGTGCTGACTTTTCACCAAAGGTTTGGCTTGGGTAGAGCTCTTGGCAAAAAGCGGTCTCTATTTGGGCTGTAATATCTGAGTGCCAAAATACGGTAGGATCAGTTAACGCTTTATGTACCTCTTGGCTTAACTCATCTAAAACCTCTTGAGCATCAGCAGGCCAACTACTATCCCAAGCAAGCTGTCGAGTATTGGCTATTTGATAGCAATTCCCCAAGCTTGTTTTGATCTCAATTTGAGTGTTACCCGTGTTTTGGTTACGCCACAGCCAAGTACCTAATAATAGGTTTTTACAATATCGGGTTGCCAACTCTTTATAACCGGCGCACTCTTTAAATGTTACCGCCAATTCCTCAAGCAAGGCAAATACCTCTGGGTCGCTACAGCCAGCGGGTTTAAGTGAGTTAGCCTGTACTCTCAATGAGAAACGACAATAGATGTGTTCTACATTAGGTGGCGCATAACATTCTTCAAGGATAAGAGGGTTACAGTGGGCTAAATTTTGAGGTGCTAAGTTTTTAGATTTGAACTGAGGAGTAAATGCTTCAGTAAAACCTGCCTTCTGGCCACGAATTCGGTTAATTTCAGCTTCGAGAGGAACAAAGTCATTTCCATCAGTTTTATAGAAGAAAACTGCCTTACCTGGGTACAAGGAGCGGTCATATTTTAAAACATTGCATAACTCCATAAAAGTTCCTTAAATCCGCTTCATTAACATTGAAGTCTCTTTTACATCGAGCATCCAAAATGCTCGTCTAAAAAAGTTACTCATCCCCTGCAACCTTATATCAATAGCAGTGGCACACTCAACCACTCCTATTGCAGGCTCGGCATAACAATGTAATGGCTCTAACGAATTCTTGCGGCTTTTAGGATAACCTAACAACAGGTAGCCCGACATAATCGGACACAACGAAGCATGTTGCTTCAGCAATGTCAGCAGCTCATCAAGGCTATCCATTTGATATTTAGTCGGCATAACCCATTTACCGGATGCTGGAAGCCGTCTTAGCTTTGAATAAAGT
>SDWK01000956.1 GCA_004195335.1 Shewanella sp. | reverse complement strand
CCGGTGCCCACCATGGAAACGCGGCGAACGAGCAATACCAAAGCACTTATTAAAGTTAAAATGAAAGCCAATATAATAATCACTAGGGGTGAGGGTGAGACGGTAGGGAGAGACTTTAAGTATGATTGCCATAGCCAGCTTACATCCATCGAGGCGAGTAGATCGAGAAAAATGAATACCCAAATAAACTGTAACAGTAGAAATCCGCAATATGCTGTACCAAATCTGGACAGTATTCGCTTTTCCGGTAGAACATGGATTAGAAGCAAATTTAACGGTAATAGAGTCGCTAATAATACAAATATAACTCTGCTCATGTCTCCGAACGGTAGCTTTAACCAATTCTGGATCACATAGTAACTAAGTAGCATCAATAGTGAGACCAAACCTGTGCTTCCCTGATTAAACGGCTGGCTTAAGAGTAAAACCAATGTAAAAAGGACATAGGGTAGTGCGTTAAGTAACTCTTGATAGGAAGCGAATAGCGTAAACAACTGCTTATTTGGTAGACACACTTGTATCGCTAAAAGAATTGGGAAACCAATCTTAAACAAGGAACTTCTAAAAATCGACATGCTTAAATCCTTTGAATATACTCACAAAAATCCTTATTGTGGTCCTTCATAATTGTCGACAGTCAACAAATATATAAGACTTTCGCAATTATGATTTTTTATTCACTACTAACATGATAGTCAACCATTTCCCTGTATGTTTTTTATTTTAATGGTTAAGTTCTTTGTCTGATTCTGATTTTAAATATTCTATGGATGAGACGAGATACTTCAATTCAATTTTGTAATATCGTTACCCTGCATCGATTGCGACTCTGCTATCGCATTTCTGCATTGTCCTGTTTGATCAAAGCCTGTATCTTTTCGGTAGTGTTCACACAAACGAGTAAGCATTTTCCCCCAAGGAGCGGCACCCTGATAGTTAGGTATTGAACTCCAGGTTTTCATTATTGTATCAACCAGAATGAGTTCTTCAAAATCAGGTAGCATGGCAAGTTGCCAGTGTTTATAATAGATTGAACGCTGCTTCTTACCGACCAACTCATCGTAAAATTGCGGTAACATGACGACTCGCCCATTGCCTCTGACTTCATATTTGGATGCGGTTTCAGAGAAGACTTTTTTTTCATCGATGAAACTCGCATTGATTGATTTTACCGGCAGAGATGACTCTACGAACACCTCCCTTTCTGTTATCCCAGTAATCAATGATGCCTTGTCTTTTGGAAGTACAATTCCATCAAAGGGTTTATCTGAGCTCTCTAAACTCAAATTAAGTTCACTAAATAAACTAGGCGCGATGTCGATTAGTGAAAATATTCCGGACACCACCTGTGGGCTAGATTGTGGTCCAGGAGTAAATTTTCTATATGCCATGAGTACGTTTGATTGTTCCTGGCTGAGAATATTAGTGCCGTGGCCCCATGCATTAACATTCAGTTTACTATTCTCCTCTTTTCCAGAATTGACTAGCGTGTCTTGTTCTAGCATGAAGCCTTCACCATGATCAGACACCAGATAAACAATGGCATTTTCTAAGAAACCACGATTTTCTAGATCCTTCATAAAATCACCAAATTGAGTATCAACCTTAGATAACATGGCCTGGTACATAAAGTGGTTATAGTTACCACTCCATTCAGCACTTTCAATATCGATAAAGTTTTTAGAGGTAAAAGGCCAGTGCAGTTGACAAAAATGAACTGCAAGGAAGTTTGGTTGACTAGTCGATAAACTACCGCTGACAGTTTGGTTAAACAATATGGGATCGTAGGCCTTTCCATAGGCACGGTTCATATAAAGATATGGGAACAATATCTCCGAGAGGGGAAGCTTGATAAAGAGATTGATTAAAGGGATGTCTGCGATATTGGAGATTATGGCATCTGCAGCTCCGATTTTGGGTCCTACAATTTGATCGAACCCGTACGCTTCATCTATTTGATTAAACCGCCGTTCATCTATTGCATAAGTGGTCATGTAACCTTGTTTCTTTAACTCGCTGATTAAAGGGAAATGTGTTTCCACAAGCTCGGGTGGCGCTAAATTAAACCTGGCTCCATGATTTATCGGGTACTGCCCTGAAAGTAAGCTCATCCACGCCACATAGGTTCTTGCTTGAGGTGTATAGGCTGTCTCTTATACACATCT
>SDWK01000953.1 GCA_004195335.1 Shewanella sp. | reverse complement strand
CTCCCACAAGCCCCCCCTGATCGGCGTCCGAACCTACCGGTGTCCGAGAGGGAGCAAGCCGGACTTGGTGCATATTATTTGGGTCGGGCTGAAAATCTGCGCATTGACAGCCCGTCCTCCTTTGTAGGTTGGAGTTCAGTCCGACACCGGCTGCATTTCAATCGAGTCTGACCCCATTGGTATTAGAGCTAACCGGCCTGGCGCGGCATTGTGCGCCAGGCCCGCGTTGAGCAGCAAAGGGGTCTTGCGTTTTGCCAAGACAGGCAAAAAAATGACCTGCCCCCTGTGCCCACTACGTCCCTGTGGGTTGGGTTTCAGCCCGACACCGGCCCGCATTTCAATCGAGTCTGACCCCAATACCGATACTCTTTTAGCCACCCGGTAACGTTGTCTTGCATCGCGGGGCGGACCATATATGACCCCTTTACGTTCTTTTAATATTAAGAGGCGTAGCTATATCACCATAACCGGTCTAAAATAAGTGCTAAATTTTGGTCATTTTAGAGGTTTCTATGCGACAAATATTGGCCGATTGCACAGCAAGCATTTCAGAATTAAAGAGAAACCCAACAGCATTACTGGCTGAGTCTGCCGGTGCGCCCATTGCGATCCTTAACCATAACAAGCCTGCAGCCTACTTGGTTCCCGCAGAAACCTATGAGTGGTTAATGGATATGTTGGATGATCAGGCGTTAAGTAAATTGGTCGAATCCCGCCGAAAGGACAAAGACAAAGCAGTGAGTGTCACCCTCGATGATTTATGAGCTTAAGTTCCTGCCGGCTGCGCTTAAGGAGTGGAAAAAACTAGCCCCGCCGATTCGCGACCAGTTCAAGAAAAAATTAGCAGAGCGATTAATCAATCCACATGTTCCATCTGCAAAGCTCAGCGGGTACGACGCTGTTTACAAAATTAAGTTGCGATCATCCGGCTACAGACTGGCGTACGAAGTCATAGACGAAGAGATTGTTGTTTATATACTCGCAGTAGGAAAGCGGGATAAGGACGAAGTTTACCGAAAACTTAGCAAGAGGATTTAGCGCAGTAACGGGCTCAGCCTGAGAGGCCAGTGCACCTAGATCGTTAAAATGCAGCACAGACGTGCTCCCCGCGGGAAGCTACATGGTGCGCGCTCCGGCGGCAACCTTCAAGTATAGGCGCTAGTGATGGCGTAGCTTTGTGGGTAATCAGGTCCCATTATGAATCCCCTCGACAGGTTTCATGCCGGGAGGGAGTTGACAGGCAAAACGCAAGGCCCGACCCCTTTGCGCGCGAGGTGCTAGCAACAGTGCAATCCTCGATAGCTTGGTGCTGACTGCACGAGCCAACCAGATCAACCCCTATCACTATCTTGCCGAGCTATTTAAGTGCCTGCCAAACCTGCCTGCCGACGACAACCTAAGCGGTCTAATGCCTTGGAATATCGTTCTCGACTAAGTCAACGTGGGACGAAAGAGACGCTTACAAAACGCAAGACCTAATGACCCCTTTGCTTTCCAACAGAGATTTCAATGACCCCATTGGTAGTATCGCGCGTAAATGTGGTTGGGCAGTACGTAAGACCTAATGGGATGGTCCGCCCCGCTCCAAAACCGGCTTCAAATGAGCCATGATGAGTGTGCGAACATACATCACAGAGGAGCAAGACGGACCATGACTAATCATAACCCAAAGCTTCAAATTAGCCTTCTCGCTATTGATCTAAGCAAGCATAGTTTTCAACTTCACGGCGTCAATGCGCATGGCAAATGCGTTTTGAGAAAAAAACTCCCCCGTGCAAAGTTGCTGCCCTTTATTGCTAATCTACCGCCGTGCGTGATTGCCATCGAGGCCTGCGGTGGCGCGAATCACTGGCTGCGTAAGTTTTCCGCCTTAGGGCATGTTGTGCAGATGATAGCTCCTCAGTTTGTGAAGCCATTCGTCAAATCTAACAAGAGTGATGCTGCAGATGCCGAAGCGATTTGCGAAGCTGCACAGCGCCCCAATATGCGCTTTGTACCGGCGAAAAGTATTCAACAGCAGGATATTCAGAGTGTGCACCGGATCAGGAGCCAGGCAGTGGCCAGAAGGACCGCGCTTGCCAACCAAATTCGAGGGCTACTGACGGAATACGGGGTCATTATTCCCAAGGGGATTTCGTACATTCGTAAACAGATCCCCATGATCCTGGAGGACGCTGAGAATGATTTGACAGTGCTGTTTAGAGAACTTCTCAGTGAGCTTTACGATGAGATGGTTCACTTGGATCAGCGCGTCGAAATGTTAGAGCAGAAATTGGCAATCATTGCCGCCCAGAATCCAGACTGCCAGCGACTGCTGACAATCCCAGGGATAGGATTACTGACAGCAACGGCATTGGTGGCCGCAATAGGCGATATCTCGGTTTTCAAAAATGGTCGTGAGCTGGCCGCCTGGCTCGGTTTGGTTCCGAGACAGCATTCCACGGGGGGCGTGCCGACGTTACTGGGCATCAGCAAGCGTGGTGACACCTACTTGCGGACGCTGCTCATCCACGGCGGTAGAACCGTCGTGCGGGTTGCACATAAATATGAGGACAGCCGTAATCAATGGATCACGGAGCTGGACCAACGACGAGGCAAGAACATCTCAGCTGTCGCAGTCGCCAATAAGAATGCGCGCATCGCCTGGGCTGTATTGAGTAAGAAGGAGTCTTACCAAGTGGCAGCGTAGGCGGCTCACTGGGTAAGGCTGGTTAATGGCTGTAAGATTTATCGGTTAAATAGAAAAGCAACGAGTTGCGCGGATAAAGTCCTGATGAGGTGGGAGTGCGCGGATTCCATCAGGGCCAGAGGTGCTTAGTAGCCTCATCCCAAGGCCGGATATATGGGAGCAATACTCTTTTAGCCACCGGTAACTTTACCTTGCATCGCGGGGCGGACCATATATGACCCCTTTTGCTATTAGTTAAGTCTATGCTTTGATGTACCGGTAATGAAAGGCAGATGCTTCTTCATTCTCTAACTTTATTTCACCGTTTGCTCTCAATTTTTGTAAAGCAATCTTAACTTTTTGCATATCATCTTCACCACTAAGCTGCCTTACTAGCTTATTAGATATAGATGAATCAGGGGTTTCGGAAAAATACTGTAGTATGACATCCTCTACTGATGCGAGCTTCTGATGTTTGATGGTAACAACAAACGCATTTTCTTTTTCGCTAAAAATAGGGTCGACAAGGCCAGCTTTTTTAAGCTCATTCTTGGCGGTATCCAAGCCCTCTCCAATATCATGGTTAACTGGATTTGGAAGATTGTGCAGCATGCGAACCACATTGGGATTTCTAGAAAATCGTTCATCGTAAAGATTTTCTAGTGTCATATATCCTGGAAGTTTCCCCGGGCTCTGTACTTCAACTCGATTATCAAAAACTCGCACATGAACATCATCATTTAAGCTATAGTCACGATGAATAACGGCGTTTACAAGTATTTCCTTCAAAGCCTCTGATGGATAATTTAGTTTTACAATCTTACCTGCATCCTGAAAAGAAGCCCCATCAATATATTTAGCAACTTGCTTAACAGTTTTCTCTATTACGCTTTCTACATCACCATTTATTGTTACTGGCATTTCTTCAAGCTGTTCTCGTTTATACTCAGCTTCTGTCGTCCTCAGCCTATAAACCTTTACAGCACACCGTGTTTCTAAAGTAGCTTGAGGCTCTTCATCAAATAAAAGTACGGAACCAACATTTGGCACTCTTTCACCATCTTTTTTTGTTAGTAGGCGTTGCTTTCTCAAAAATGCTTCTGGCTCCAAATGAGAGCCAACGCGATCCATGTACCCTGAGAGCAGCTCGCCCTGTGTAATATCTTCTATATCAACGTTATCTAGTGCTCTTCTTTCGTATGGTTCTGCACCTTTCGAATAGCCTAGCTGTGTAATCCTGTCTCCTTTAATTTTTCTTTTAGCTGCGTTAATTCTAATATAACAGTCCCCAGCAGCCGTGTAGTGAACTTTGGGGCTTTTGGGGATGGCAAAATGCATAACAAGCCCCTTACCTTCAACTTCTAGGAACTCAATTAGGACGTTTTCAACGGCAGGATTTGTTTCTTCCAAAAGTGTTGATATTAAACCATTGGCATCCTCTTGCTCTCAAAATCCAACAACTCGCTCCCCCGTTTCAGTTTTATCTTCTATGCCTATGTATAAATCACCTCCATCTGAGTTAGCAAAAGCAACAAATGTTTCCTGCAGTTTTCCTGGGTTAATCCTTTTGCTTTTTACGTCATTGAAGTGATCTTCATTTAAATCAAGGAGCGAGTTCAGTTCGTCCTTGTCAATAGTTCTTACTTCCATACGATCCTCTTTGTATCTCTACGGAGTTCATTCGATGAGTAGGGCTAACGCCTATTGAATAGGCCGTTGGCCTCATAACAATTATTATCGGGAATACCTTTATAATTTGTCGACAATCATTGATCATCTGTAACCTGCTGAAATAGCTTGGCAAGAAAAGGCGCCTTCACGGCGTCTCGTAAAAACCGTGAAATATTCACGATATTGTGGAGCAGGCAGGAAAGAGGAATGGCTTTTGAGGCTGCGCGCTTTAGCTCCCTTTGCAACTTCGACATAATCCTTGTCCTGACCCAGATGGTGTGACGAATGTAGCAGATTGCACAGTAGGTAACAAATGACCTGAGTGGCGCCTTTGGCTGATAGATGACTCTGCCAGTCATCGACTCTGCTACAACAGCTAATTCCGACATAGCCATAAAAAAGCAGCTCCTGCAGCAACGGCGGAGGTTGATCATAAAGCCTTGGTCGCTGAAGAAGCCTTAGCGCCGGGATTCTGCCAGGGGTTGCTGCATACCCCGGATGCAGACCCTATTAGGGCGGTATAGGGTCAGTCGGGTTGAAACCCGACCCACAGGGATGTGGGAAGTGTCTTAAATGCAGGAGCAATTTCAGACCGACCCACAGGGATGTGGAAAGTGCGGCAATCCCGTT
>SDWK01000035.1 GCA_004195335.1 Shewanella sp. | reverse complement strand
ACCTTCTTATTCTGCGAATGCTCCCTCACCCACTGTCGGCCATTTTTCATATCGAGAAACAGTCCGTGATTTTGGCCTATCAACAGGTGGATATAAAATTCAGCACCATTTTCTTTTACTTGGTGCTTCTCTGGTACGCTACCTGCCACCAGCTCGGTATGCGTCTGCCCACCGCTTCGGTATTGATAGACAAGGTTGAGCTCTTCATCACCTTTGAGTGCCTGCCAACGCTGTTTGATTGCATCTGTCGACAATACCAACTCATCGGCTTCCAGAGGCTTGAAGCTGGTCAGTAATAATACGGGAGGAAACCAATCGAGGCACAAGTGTTCGGCTCCGGGATAGAGTCCGCCACGGCCGTGGAAAAGACGATTGGTCTCTTCGCCAAACGTCACTTTATTCACTTCATCAAAAAATAACTGCATTACACTCACTTTTTACTCATAAACACTTGGATAGATGAAAGACAGCTAAGCTGCCTCGGTGCTGTCTTTTTTCTCTTGAGGGGCAGCCCTTACCTCATCCACATCATCGGCTAACAGTATCGCTAACCAACTTCCTCCCTTACTGGATTCCAACGCGATTTTTACGATCATAGTTAACGGAACCGACAACAGCATGCCGACAGAGCCAAGTAGCCAGCCCCAAAAAATCAATGATAGAAACACGACCAGTGTAGAGAGACCTAAGCCTCTTCCCATATATTTAGGCTCGATCACGTTACCCATGACCGTATTAGTACCTAAGTAAAGTAATGCTGTGCCTCCGGCCGCTGCTGGGCCTAATTGAATAAATGCCAACATTACCGAGGGAATCGCCGCAATAATGGAACCAATATTTGGAATATAATTAAACAAGAAAGCAACCACGCCCCATAAAAGCGCATAATCGACACCAATAATGGCTAAACCCGTGCCGATAATGACGCCGGTCGCTACACTGACTAAGGTTTTAATCACCATATATTGATTAACTGAATTCAAAAAACGGTCAATTTGTTGCATTCTCATATCCGGATCATCGAGCGCAAAATGCAATTTCTTGGGCAAGGTTTCAGATTCGAACAACATAAATACGACAGTCAAAATAATTAAAAATAGATTTGCCATCACGCTGCCGACGACGGATAACATGTTGGTTGTCATGGATAATGCAATACCAGGATCGAAATAGGCTAATATCTGCTCTTTGGTGATGATGATATTAAAGGTACGCAGCTTTGAGGTGATCCAACCAAACTGTTCTACTAATTGATCTCGATAGTGTGGCAGTTGAGTTGAAAACTCATTGATAGAACTACCGACAATTTGTGCTAACCAGAGCCCCATCATCACAATAAACACCATCATTAACAGGACAGCTAATGCTCTTGGCACTTTCAACTTGGTGAGACCACCAATCATTGGATTGCAGATCACGGCAATGAAGGCCGATAACACAAATGGCACCACTATAGGACTCGCCGCTTTTATCCCGGCCAATATCACGACAATAAACGCCATGATCGCAAATCCCTTATAGGCAACAGACTGGGTATCAATTCTCGGCATTTTATAAAATCCTTATTAATGAACTAATATATTGATAGGTTCTGAAGCAACGAATAACCTGTGATTTCAAATTATCGCATGATAACGGAAATAATCATTGTATTAGTTGAAATTGCGTCATATTCAATCAAAATATCAGCCATATTGATGTACCAGCGTCTACTACGTTTGGACAATTTGAGCTTTCATATGATTTGTGAGCCATGATTATGATAGATAGAACTTTTAATTTCCTAGGCAGACTATGAATATATTAATTACCGGAGCAAGTGGTTTTATCGGCCATCAACTCGTCAGAGCATTAGAAAGTAAGCACCAGCTAAGCTTACTTTCAAGACATCCGGCTCGGGCCAGAGAGAAGTTAGGTAGCCAACATCAATACCTGGCGTCTCTCGACAATTTAACTGAACTCGATGATTTTGATGCCGTGATTAATTTAGCCGGAGAACCCATAGCGGGTAAACGATGGAGCAAAGAACAGAAACAGCAGATCTGTGATAGTCGATGGAATATCACGGCCCAGTTATCAGAGCTAATAGCCCAGAGTAAGACCCCGCCTTGGGTCTTCATCAGCGCCTCGGCGATCGGACGTTACGGCCAACAGGGCCCAATTCCCATCGATGAAAGCTATTTTGACGATCCAAAGTCAAGCCAGAGCGGTGATATTGAATTTACTCAAACAGTTTGCCAAAAATGGGAAAATTTAGCCTTAAACGCAAAATCAGATAACACACGGATCTGCATTATCGCGATAGGATTGGTGCTTGGTTTAGATGGAGGGGCACTGCCTAAGATGTTACCGGCATTTAAGTTAGGCTTAGGCGGCCCCATCGCATCGGGCGAACAAGGGATGAGTTGGATCCATCAGCAAGATCTTATCTCGCTGTTTGTCTATTTACTTGAGCATGGTGAATGCAGTGGCGTCTATAATGCCACCTCCCCACATCCGGTAAGCAACAAGGAGTTCTCGACCTACCTGGGAGCCGCCTTGTCTCGACCGGCGATAATCCCCATGCCATCCTTTGTGCTCAATATCGTCCTGGGCGAGATGGCTGAGTTATTGACTCAGGGGCAATATGTTATCCCTAAACGGGCGCTGGCTGCAGGCTTCACATTTCAATACCCGAGATTAGATAAGGCATTTACTGAGATCTTCCGCTGAATAACAAAAAAGGGCTACCTCATCGAGATAGCCCCTTATCATCACAGCGACAATAACGTTATCCGGCTTTGAGCAAGTCTGCACAGGATTTACTGAGCAATTGCCTGCAACGCCAAACCCCCAATAAGGCAACGGTCAATGCCCCACACAGAGGTGCTATTCCCCACCATGGCCAATGCATATACACATTCAATTCGAACACCTGAGTCTTAAGCAGGTAAAGAGTAAACTCGGCAACGATCACCGCCAGAAAACCCGCCACGGTGCCCAGCAAAGCAAATTCGAGGCCCGTCGCCATTCTCAATAGCCAACCCGATGCGCCAAACGTTCTCAGCACGGCAAGCTCCCTCTGTCTCGTCGCCATACCGGCTTCAGTTTGAGCTATCATGACCAAACTGCTCGCCAACACCACAAGCACCAACACTAAGGTCAATGACAATGAAACCTGATCGATGATCTGCCTAAGCTGTTTAATCATAGTGCCGACATCTATGATCGATACCGTTGGAAACTGCTTAATAATATCCAGTATCACCCCCTGTTTGTTATCTTCCAGATGAAAACTCGCCATCGAGGTATGAGAGAATGACGCCAAGGAGGCGTGGGTAAAAATCATGAAGAAATTTGGCTGCAGAGTCTCCCAATGGACCGCTCGTAGGCTAGCGACATTAACGACTAACCTTTGGTTATCGATAACGTAAGTCAAACTATCGCCAATGTTGATCCCTAAACGCTCGGCGACGCCAGACTCTACCGAAACATCGTCCTCATTGGCATTAAACTCACCTTCCAGAATTTCATTATTGGGTGGCAATGAGTCTCGCCAGGTGAGATTCAATTCACGAGAGATACCTAACCGCCCCTTAGCGCCGGCTTTTTCCTGTTCAGCCGAGATCAGTTTCTCACCGTTGATCTCGGTTAAACGTCCCCTGACAACGGGATAGATATCCGTTGTCTCAACCGTATTGGCTTTCAGGTAATCCCCCAGAGCAGTCTCTTCATCGGGAGAGATATTAACTAAGAAGTAATTAGGTGCATTCTCGGGTAACTGATTTTGCCATTCACTGAGTAAATCTTGTCTTAAAGCCAGAATCGTCAATAGCAAGACTAATGCACTACTGAAACCGACGAGCTGAACCGCATTTTGTTTAGCACGACGCCTAAGTCCGGCTAATGCCAATTGCAGCGGGTTGGTCGTTTTCATCCCTATACTGTGACCCATACGGATCATTAAGAAACCCAAAATACTGAGTAACACGCCCAGCAAGAGTACTCCAGCAACCACAGTAAGGGTCAAAGGCAAGCTCTTAGAGTAGAGGTAGCCTAACAGCGCCATGGCACTCAAGCTGAGCAGCAGGTGTAACCACATCCCGAGCTGCAACCCCTCAAGTTGACGTTGCAGTACCCGCAATGGAGGAATAGAGAGTAGACGCATCAGAGGGTAAGCCGAAAACATAAACGCACTAATGAAGCCCGTCGCCAGCCCTAATAATATCGGTCGAATAAAGGGGGGGGAGTAAGCCGCAATCTCTTCAGGCAGAAAGGAGGTGATAAGGGCGTCCAGTGCAAACCCACCGAGTAAGCCCAGAATAACCCCAAATAAGGTCACTAATAGCAGGTGAGTACCGAATAAAGTGCGGATCTGTCTGGCCGATGCACCGAAGGTTTTCAACATGGCCACGACATCATAGTGACGATGACAATAACGCTGGGCTGCAATACCAATAGCCGCACAAGCCAATGCGATGCCTAACAGGCTTGCAAGTAACAGAAATCGCTCGGCGCGTTTTACCGCATCTGCGATAGGAGATTCACCGGATTGCACATCGACCCAACGTTGGCTGGAGGTCAGCTTTGGCTTTACATAGGACTCAAAATGTTTTAATTGAGACGCTTCTCCAGAGAATTGCGCCAGATAGGTTACGCGACTCCCGGGCTGTATAACCCCGGTACTTGCAACATCATCTAGCCTTATCAGCACAACCGGTGACGAGGCAAACGGGTTAAAACCGGCATCGGGCAAACGTGATATCTCCTCACTGAGCGTAAACTGTTTATTGCCCAGCTCTAGTGATTCCGGATAGGCCAGTAAGCCACCCAGACGCGTCTCAAACCACAGCTGACCAGGACTGGGTAAGCGTGTCCCTTCTACTGAGTGAGTACCTGAATCTGAATTGAGCTCAATGACTCCTTTGAGCGGATATCCCTCTCCCACGGCGCGTACGGTCACCAGCTGAAATTTATCCTCAGCAAATACCATAGAGTTAAACTGCATGCTCGACACATGGGCTAAACCTAACTCCTCGGCTTTTGCGATAAATGACTCATCAATCTTAACCGGAGAATTAATAATCCTGTCCGCAGCGATGAACTTTGAGGCCTGGCCATTAATGGCTACCTGTAACCTTTCACTGACCCTGGCTAACCCGGTTACGGATAACACGGCTAACGTGATAGCTAACACGATTAATACTAGCTGCCCCTGCATTAGCTCCCGCTTAAATAGCCTCCAGGCTAAGCTTATTTCCATTAGCCTGCCTCCACACTGGCCAAATGACTCAGTGCCGGATTACTAGATAGAACGCTGCCATCACTCGTTTCACCTTGAGATTCGGTTATCACCCCAGTGTCCATTAATAACTGACGCTCACATCGTTTGGCCAATACCAGATCATGGGTGACTAACACTAAGGTGGTGTCACTCTCCCTGTTTAACTCAAACAACATATCGGCTATCTTTTCACTATTTACCGCATCTAAATTTCCGGTAGGTTCATCGGCAAATAAAACCTTCGGCTCGCAGATAAAGGCTCTGGCAATGGCGACTCGTTGCTGCTCACCACCTGATAGCTGATTAGGAAAGTGAGTGAGTCGATGGCTTAATCCGACTCTTTCTAACATAGCCTCGGCCTTCTCTTTTGCCTGATGGATCCCAGCAAGTTCTGCAGGAAGCATCACGTTTTCCAGTGCATTGAGGGTATCGACCAGCATGAAAGACTGAAAAATAAAGCTGACTTTCTGCTTTCTCAAAGCAGCCTTCTTTTCCTCATCCAAAGCCTGTAAAGCGACACCGTCGAGTATGATCTCTCCACTGGTCGGTGTATCGAGTGCGGCGAGTAATCCAAGCAAAGTCGATTTCCCCGAACCTGACGGGCCGAGTATCGCAATACTCTGCCCCTGCTTGACATCCATATTGATGCCGTTGAGGATAGTAAGTTCTCCCTCTTGGGTAGCCACTGACTTAACGAGATTTTTTACTGTGATAGCACTGACTTCTGACATAAAACCCTTCTTTTCCATGCTTAAATCTGCTCTGGGCCTGTTTGCCCTGGTGTCTATTTTCTTTTGTACTCAAATATCCGCTGCCCCTATATTAATCCTAGGTGATAGCCTTAGTGCAAGTTATGGCGTCGATGAAGATAAGGGCTGGGTGAATCTTTTAAGGGCTAAACTCCCCGAACATGAGATAATAAATGGCTCAGTCAGCGGTGAAACAACCGCAGGTGGATTACGTAGACTGCCCGCCCTGCTTGACTCAGCTAAGCCTGAGTTAATCTTAATAGAGCTGGGTGGTAATGACGGATTACGTGGTTTTACCCCTCAGCAATTGAAAGAAAATCTTACAAAAATAATTACTCTCTCTCAGGCTAAAGATGTCGAAGTGCTCTTATCTGAGATAATGGTGCCACCCAACTATGGTCCCAGATACGCCTCGATGTTCTCACAGGTGTATAAAGATCTGGCGATTGAGCATCAAATCACTCTACTGCCATTTTTCATGACCCAGATAGCAACAAAACCAGAACTCATGCAACGAGATGGCATACACCCAAATGCCGAAGCTCAGGGTGATATCGCAGAATTTATCCTGCCATGGGTTAAAAATGCGCTTTAAGCCAAATATCTTTGTCGAAAACACTAGCCATTTGCTTTATAACAAGTTCTAGATAAAATATCGGCATTAACAATTCAATGATAATGATAGCCTCTCTGGAAAAGGACTCATGAATAGCAAGGTAAAAAAGACCGTACTCTCTCATATGACCTTAGGGCTAGGTCTGACTTTAATGTTCACCGCTCAGGCGCAGACTCCTATCCACCAAGGCTCTGTTTCTGACAGGCTGACTCCGGCCCAGCTTTCTCCTCCCACCGACTCATCATTCGACTGGGTTCAATTAACCTCATTCGAATTGCTAAAAGGTAAGATTAAGACCCTTTATGATGACAAATTAGAGTTTAAAAGTGATGAACTCGATACCATTTTTATCGACTGGGAAGACGTTAAGGTGCTCCAGAGTCATGACCTTATCAGCGTAGGCTTTACAGATTTAAGTACCAAAACAGGCCTCTTGCGACTTCAACATGGCAAGGTCTATATCGATGGGGAAGAGTTTGACCGCAGTAAAGTTATGACACTCATCGCAGGTAAGCAAACCGAGTCCAACTACTGGTCGAGTAAGATTTCACTCGGGGCAAACCTTCGTTCGGGAAATACCGAACAGGTCGATTTTAGTGCGATTGCCAATGCTCATCGCCGTACAACCGAATCACGCTTTAACCTCGATTACTTAGGCAACTACTCAAAGTCTAAGGGCGAGAATAATATCAATAATCATCGCCTGAACGCCTATTTCGACTGGTACCTCTCCAAGCAGTTCTACCTCCGCCCGGTATTTGCCGAAATATATCTGGATCCAATAAAAAATATTCAATACCAGAATACGCTCGGCTTCGGTCTGGGTTACGACATTATAGACACGCCCAAATCAAACTGGAGTGTCACAGGTGGTCCGGCCTATACTTTTATCAAGTTCGATAATGTTGCAGTCGATGAGAGCGAAGACGATGCCAGTACCGCATTAGTGGTGGATACGGCATTTGATACAGAAATCTCTGAAGATATCGATTTCAATACCCTGTATAGAGTCCAATACGGTAATGAGAAGTCGGGTGGATATACACACCACGCCCTCGCGGGCTTTTCCATTGAACTCACCGACATATTTGATCTCGACCTCTCTCTGGTCTGGGATCATACCAACAAGCCTCAAGCAGACGCTAATGGCACTCTACCCGACAAAAACGATTACCAATTCATTATAGGCTTCGGTATCGATATCTGAACGGCACGAATGCCTGAAGCAAGACAATTGAAAAGCCCGAATTTTACGGGCTAAAAGCGCAAGGCCAAAAAACGCTGAGTCGGTCACCTTCTAATACAGATGGCTATAACGGCCATCATTCCTCACCCCTCTACATTCCCTATCAAAAAACTTTCAATTTATCAAATTTAAACCAGCGTTTACTTTTACTCCTTTCTTATTGTTTTTGTACAATAAAACACTATCTACGTGTTTTATTGTACAAAAACACCAAATGATACGACTATGTTACAAGCTTGTTGGCCGGATTTCAC
>SDWK01000703.1 GCA_004195335.1 Shewanella sp. | reverse complement strand
GCACCAAAGACCTGGTGCTGCATGACTACTGTCGCTATGTCGATGATATGCGCCTAATCATCGTTGCTAAAGCTGGGTTGGCAGTAACTAAAGTCAGAACTGATATTGAAGATTTCCTGAAGCCCCAGTTAGAGCCGTTGGAGTTATCACTAAATGGTGAAAAAACTCGAGTCGAAGCTTTTAGAACCAAAACCACGGGGATCTCTACCAAATTAAAGGATATTCAGAATAAGGTTAGCGGCCCGCTTTCCATCAACGAAATTGATGAGCAATTGGGGCATCTAGAGGGGCTGGTTGGGCTGGCCGACAGCCTTCGCGTAGAGGGGGTGGACCTGGATAATAATAACCCCCTCGCAATGGTTGAAAGCGCCAGTCACGACGTTCGCGAAGACACTTTGTTGAGGTTCTCTGCCAATAAAATTCATACGTTACTTCGGCAAAAACGTAGCTTGGTTGCACAAGAGGTGGATGATGATGGTCAACCTAAGCCAGGTAACTGGGATTACCTGCAAGAGCGGATGGGCAGAAAATTCATTGCCTGTTGGAGTAAAGACCCTTCATTAGTTCTTTTGCTCAAAAAAGGGTTGGAGTTTTTTCCGGATACGCGTTTGCTTCAGCCTGTTTTGGGGCAGCTTTTGATAGTGAGGGAGAGGGGAATTCCCAAGCAGAAGAAGGTAGCCGATTATTGTCTGTGCGAGATTTTTCGTCATGCATCAACAGTGATTCATATGAAAGATCGATGGGCCTTTCCCGCACACGCTGGCATCGAGGCGTTTTTTGAGCGCTTGCAAAATTTGGCAATCAAACTGATAGAAAAGGCCACAGAGAATGATGCAAGCCTTCGTGAACAAGCCCTGTTCTTTTGCCTGGTCCGTAATGATTCGCCCCTAGAAAAAGACACCGTCAACGAGAGCTTCAATATTATTACCAAAATGATGAAGGGCTACCGCAATATCAGCGCGGAAATGCTTCTATCAGACTTTATCGCAGACACCTTGCTTGCTCATCAATTAGGCAATGATAGACCTTCTGTCATAAGGGCGGTAAGTGGGCTGTTGGAAAAAGCCACCAATAACAGCGGTAGAAAAAAGGGCGACAAGAAACTCAACAACGCTGATGCTGAATCTTTCTGTATAAAAATAGCTGTTGAATCGGCCTCGCTGTTTTCTGAACTAGTGAAGTATGGCAAAGGCAATAGTTTTGGATGGCCAAAACAGTTCCACGCTCTGATTGAGAAGACAGGGTTTTATCAATCAGCGATATCAGGGGATCTAAAAAGGTTTTCAAAACAAGACTCTCCTCCCATTTCTCTACTTGGTGTCGTAAAGCGCCAGGACAACCCCTTTGCTCATGAGAATGCTGTGCTGGCGCTGTTAAGCTCGGTCCTCGAACAAGGCGAGGGTTTTGAGCAAATCATTGATATCGCCAATACGAAAGTGATCTGCAAAGATTGGGATAAGATTCAAAATCTAGCTGTTAATATCGATGTAGAGCTTTCCTATTTGGAGGGGGAAGCACTGTTTCCAATCCCGGAATGGGTATCTAAGGATCATCAGGCTCTCTATCGAGTAGGTATCTTTGTACGCAGCTGTTTACTGGGATCACTTGACTGGTCTAGCCGAAACGTAGCCTTCGTCGAGAAGGCTCAGTACACCGGGCTTAAAAACAGTTTTGCCAAACGCCAGCTAGGCATGATGCATTCGCCAGAAGCAATGAATGGTGAAACGGCACCAATGAGTGGCTGGTTATCTGGGTTGTTGTTCCATCTCTTACAGTGGCCCGGTGTGACGCTACATGGAGGGGGTTATGAATGGCCAGCGCAATGGGATATGGATGCACTGAAGCTACTGGTGAATGATCGGATTAATACTCAGAAAGCCTATTTCTGCCAGATGTCCGGCATTCCAGGCTATGTTGAACGAGTGAGCTTGGGATGGGATGAGAGTAAGCGTGATCTAAAGGTTGTCATGGTGCAGTCGTTACTCCCATTAAAAAAAGATTTTTCCGAACATGGTTTGATGCTTGATACCAAAAAATTTCGTGCACGCCATCGTCGTCATGTTGCGGCTGGCGCTGAGTTGTTATTACATAAGCTCTATCGCCAGAACAGTATTGACGATAACAATTACAAAAATTCCGATATTGATTTGATTGTCTGGCCTGAGCTTTCGGTCAGCAATGACGACATGGATATTCTTGAAC
>SDWK01000440.1 GCA_004195335.1 Shewanella sp. | reverse complement strand
AGATGTGTATAAGAGACAGCTCTCTGAAAACGGAGTGGGTGGCGGTGATCGAGTCGGTTTGCTTTTTGATAAGTCAATCGAAGCCCTTATAAGCCTTTTAGGTATTCTAAAGTCAGGGGCAGCTTATGTCCCGATTGATCCTTCAAGCCCGAGAAAGCGGACTGAGTATATAATTAAAAACTGCCAGATGAAGTTTGTTGTGACCTCAACAGCCCATGCCAATCAGCCATACTTAAGTGAAGGTGAGGACGGTTGTATTGGACTGAGCTTTGTTTGGGATGATGATGGCAGTATATATAAAAAGCGTGGTGTCGATTTCGAAAATATCCACCTTCAAGGGAAAACAAACGAATTATACAGCAATTTCCATAACAACACACTAGGCCTTAACCCTGCCTATATCCTACACACATCAGGATCTACAGGCATTCCCAAAGGAGTAGTCATCTCACATACGAATGCACTTGCTTTTATTACTGCAGCTGCTGATTTTTTCAATATAAACCATGACGATAATTTTTGTAGCCAAGCGCCTTTTCATTTTGATTTGTCTATCTTTGACATATTTGTAGCTATTAAATGTGGTGCGTGTATCACATTGATTCCTGGGCACCTTGCCATGTTTCCGGTCCAGCTTGCATCATTTATTGATAAAGAAGGCATTACGATATTGAATTCTGTCGCATCCGTAATTGCTTCGTTGGCAGGTAGGGGCCGTTTGGTCAAATTCAATTTTGAGTCATTGAGATACGTTCTTTTTTCGGGCGATGTAATGCCAACAAAATATCTTGAAATAGCTATGCAATATATACGTAAAGCGAAGTTTTTCAATGTTTATGGTCAGACAGAAGCAAATTCTTCAACCTGTTATTTGGTAGATAAAATCCCCCAGGAAATAAATTGGGTTATTCCGATCGGGAAAAGCCTTCCGGGCTTTGAAGTTTTTGCTTTAGACCAAAGTAATGTACCAATAAGTTGCTCCGGACAGATTGGAGAGCTTTATATTAAGAGCAACAGTGTGGCAATGGGGTATCTAGGGGATGAAGAGGCGTCCTCGGAAGTGTTTGTTGCGGACCCACGAGGCTTAATTTCAAATACGGCTGTTTATAAGACGGGTGACTTGGTAAGGCTTGATATGGATCGAAATTTTGTGTTTGTCGGACGAAAAGACCATCAGGTTAAGACGCGAGGATATCGGGTGAATTTGAATGAAATCGAAAGTGTCCTGAATAGCCATTACAGGGTGAATAAGGCCGTTTCTCTTGGTGTCCCAGACGAAATTATTGGTAACAGAATTGTATCCTTTTTATCAATTGAAGGTGGTAGTTCCGATGAATTTGAAAATCAAATTATAAAATATTGCAGTGAGTATTTGCCGAAATACATGGTGCCGAAAAAAATTGTTTTTTGTAAAAAGATGCCTAAAACCACTTCAGGCAAGATTGATAGAAAGTACCTTCTGGCGTCATTAGGTTAAATGGGATCTTGTGATGCAATGCCTAGGCTATTTAGCCTCGGAGGTTATGCCGTCAAGTTGGCCTTGGGGAATTCCTTGGAAGGGAAATGCTATATTAAGGTTTTTGCATGTTATGCCTTCTAGTGGTAGAAATGCCGAGAAGGAAGGGAAGTTGTCGAGTTCGTTATGTTTGTTTTTAAGAAAGCTGTACCCATCGTAATGGCTTTTGAGGTTTGAGATCATTCTGGAAAAATCTTTAAGTCCTTTGTCTTTGTAGAAAACCATCTGGTTCTGCCAGGTGTCAGTTCTGTCTGCAAATCGACAGCATCCGGCGAAGCAACCGACTTTCTTTGGGGGGATAATAAGTGAATTGCTATAGAAGTTTTCAGGATTATTGGTGTTTTTCGAGGAAATATATGCAGTTCGACAAGGTTTCAAACTTAAGTATTGGTCTATTGGATCTGGAATATAAAGTGTCTGAAGTGGCTCAAAATGCTTTAGAGGAGCTTAATCGGGAATTAATGGCCTGCCAGATAAAAATAGGCCGTTTGGATCTACCTTCTTATGCAAGGTGTGACATCTGCAATGGTCAATGCTGTAATGAACAACCTCACTTTTATTTTACGCCAATAGATTATTGGTTGGAAAAAAATAGTTCATGTGATTTGCACTCTTATTCAGGGGATCCCGTTAGGCGTCTTTACTAT
>SDWK01000031.1 GCA_004195335.1 Shewanella sp. | reverse complement strand
GGCAGAGATACTGCCAGAGAGGCTATTACTCTGAGCCGCATCCGACTCACGCTTGGTGTTCATGCTGTCTGAGTATCTGAGATCGATAGGCTGACCACCGATAGTGATGTTGCCACCGCCTGCATAAATGGGATCGAGTGTTAAATCAGTCCCCTTCTTAATCTCATTGTTGGCACTCTTCTTCGCCTGTGTCGATTCCATCAACATAACGGTGATTATGTCACCGACCTTAAGTGCCTTGATATCTGAATAAAGGCTAGATGCCTGACTGTCCTGGTACATCGAACCCGTCGCGGCTATCTTAGTCGGTGGCGCTTCAGGATAGACTGGCGCGTAATAGGGATCGTCTTCAATGGGTTTCTCACCCGTTGAACTACAGCCTGTCAATACCGGTGAAAGTATCATTGCAGCAGCAAGTAAAATAGATGATTTACTCATGACTATGCCTCTACAGATTCTGCGTAACATAAGAGAGCATCTGGTCTACAGCAGAGATGACTTTTGAGTTCATCTCGTAAATGCGCTGACTTTCAATCAGGTTCACTAACTCTTCAGTTACATTCACATTGGATGTTTCCAACGCGCCTTGGCGTATCGCCCCCATGCCGTCCAGTGATGCAGTGCCTTGAATTGGTGTGCCACTGGCTCCGGTTTCCGTATACAAATTCTGTCCCATAGGATCCAAACCACTTGGATTAATAAAGTCCGACATACTCAGTTGGCCAATCACCTGACTCTCTGCGGTACCCGGTGTTTTAACTGACACTTCACCTTCGGCCGATACAGTAATACCCGTGGCATTATCTGGTATGGTAATTGAGGGTTGAATCACATAACCGGAGCCAGATGTCACAATCTGCCCGGTATCGTCAAGAGAAAACTGGCCATTACGGGTATAAGCCGCGGTGCCATCGGGCAGCTGAACTTCAAAGAATCCCGGCCCTTCGACCATCAGATCCAGCGAGTTATCTGTGGTAAGCATATTGCCCTGAGTGAATACCTTCTGCGTGGCGACAACTTTCGTACCCGCACCGATATTTAAGCCATTGGGAAGCTTAGTATTTGACGCACTTACACCTCCGGCCTGATTAACCGTTTGATATAAAAGATCTTCGAAGACAGCTCGACTCTTCTTGTAACCAACAGTGCTTGCGTTAGCAACATTGTTAGAAATCACCGAAATATCTGTTTGCTGAGCGTCTAACCCAGTCTTACTTATCCATAACGCCGGATGCATAATTTTGACTCCTAGCTAACACGCATTAATGAAGAGGAGGCTTTATCCATCTCTTCAGCTGTTTTCATCATTTTGACCTGCATCTCAAATTGACGTTGTATATCAATGAGGTTCACCATCTCATCCACTGCATTGACGTTACTTCCCTCTACCGCACCACTTTCGACGGCGACAAAAGGATCTGCAGCGGCCGTTTCTCCTGATATCAATCTAAACAGGCCATCGGAGCCCCTCATCATATTTTGATTCCCCGGATTGACGAGCTTGATGCGACCCACCTCTTCAATCACTTCTGCCGTGGCTCCTTGGGGCCTGACAGAGATGATTCCATCCTGGGCTATCTCAATTTTTTCAATAGGTAACGGCAAAACAATGGGACCTGCATCGCCCATCACCGGGTTACCGCGATCGTTACGAAGCAGCCCGGTAGTATCGAAACTCAAACTTCCTGAACGGGTATAAGCTTCTCCCCCGTCAGCTGCCTGTACGGCAATCCAGCCGTCACCTCTAACCGCAACATCGAGATCTCTGCCTGTCGTTTTTATGGGACCGGATGCAAAGTTTGCCGACGGACTCTCCGTCATGGCGAAAACTCGTGTAGGCAGACCTTCACCAAACGCCTGCATAGAACGCGCCTGTGCCATGTCCGATTTGAAGCCGTCGGTATTGGCATTTGCCAGGTTATTTGCCCGAACCGCCAGCGAATTCATGTTCTGCTTAGCGCCGCTCATAGCGACGTAAAGTAATTTATCCACCAGCGCCTCCGTCAATCTTTCTGCTATTACTATCTATTAAAATAATATTTGCAAACATCGTGCCATCTTGGTCAAGCAAGTAAACTTTGAAGTGGGGAGGTCGACACAGTCTGAAAAATGCTTGCAGATATGAGCGGGTAGAGGTTGTGAGCGGTGTGAGGTTGTGAGTGCTAAAGCGGAAAGGCGTTGCCGCTGGCAACGCCTTCATCATCGAGTAATGGTAAAAATTACCTGATCTGTAATACTGTTTGCTGCAAGGTGTTATTCACCTCCAGCGTTCTCGAGTTAGCCTGGAAGTTTCGCTGAGCCGAGATAAGATCCACAAGTTCTGTAGTCAAATCGACATTTGACTGCTCCAAAGCCGAAGAACGGACACTACCAAAGGTGCCGCTGTTCGCCTCACCGGCGAGCGCTGCGCCTGAGTTCAAACTGGCTTTCCATGAGGTATTACCCACCTGAGTCAATCCCTGTTCATTAGAGAATCGAGCCAAGGCAACTCTGGCCAGTGCGACAGTCGAACCATTACTGTAGCTGGCGTTGATCAGGCCATCGGCGCCGACCTCAACATTAGTGAGTCGGCCAACCGTAGTACCGTCCTGGGTTAATTCAGTCACTTCGAAGGTTGATGAATATTGAGTCGGATTATCAAAATCGATGGTCAAGGCTTGTGAACCATCGGTACCAGGCCCCAAAACGTCTGCCCCACCAGTACCCAGCGTCTCTGTGACAATCGTTACTGGATCGGTCGTCGTATGAGTACCCGTTTCATTAAATTTGATTACCGCCCCCTTCCACCCACCGGCTGTAACCGCATTGGCAGTGGCATCTGGCGAGTTATCGCCGGTTGTATCGGTTTGATACACTCCGGCCGGACCCGCTAAGTCCACTGGCTTACCATCAACGGCATAGAAGGCGGTCCAGTTACTTTCCTTATCATATGCCGCATTTGGCGGACGGACGAAGTAAGTCGTCATCACATGAGGTTCACCCAAAGAGTCATACATGGTGACCGCGGTAGAGTTGTTATAGGTATCTCGGTCTGCAGGATCGAACAACGCAGGATCCTTAGTTGCATCTGCCGCATTAAGGTTCATCTGTATACCGACATTTTCAGTTTTATTGGGGCTACCCGCAGTATCCGGGATCCTGACAGGTTTAGTCTCGGTTAAGCTGACAGAGGTTGAGTTTCCGTCTTTGTCTACCTCGAACGTCTGCAGGAAATTACCCTGTGAGTCCACAAGATAACTGTTTGCATCAACTTTAAACGCACCGGCTCGGGTATAGGTTAAATCTTGAGAGCCCACACCCGATGAGGTGACAAAGAAGCCGCCACCATTAATCGCCATATCCAGCGCATTATTGGTAAATTGTAGACTCCCCTGATGGAACTGCTGCGCCACCTGACTGGTTGTTGCACCGCCGCCCACGGCCGTTTTACCGTTAGCAAAAATTGAGTTTGCATACACATCTGCAAATTCAGCTCTGGACTCTTTAAAGCCGATACTATTGACGTTAGCAATGTTATTTGCCGTGGTATTCAAATCTTTCTGCGCTGCAGCGATACCACTCAATGCGATGTTAAAAGACATAATTCACCTCAATTTTAATTCATTACTGCTGGCGACTTATCTATTCACCCACAGCTTCTAGTTAACTGTTTACCTGATGCAAATGAAGCAAATAATGCACCAGGTATCAAATTTTTCTGACTTTACATTGGAACTTAAAATGACTTAGGTTACGGGATCAACTATCGGTTTATTTATACTGCTAGGTTCAGCCACTGCCAGCACATCACCAAGCTTAATACCACCCACACCACGCAAATTAAGAATCGCGCCAGTACTTGCCGTCCCCAAAGAAACGCTCGTCACATGAGCATAGGTTGAAACCGGAAGCTCTTCACTCGTACCATCGACACGGCCACTGGCTTTAATGGAGTAATTTCCACTCTCGACCGGCTTACCGTTGGTGCCCAATCCATCCCAACTGACTTCGACATTACCACCGGCACTGCCATCGATGGTGAAGGATTTAACAAGCTGTCCCTTATCATCTTCAATGCGCACAGTAATCGTATCGATAGCTTCCGGTGTACTGATAATGCCGTTAATAGTGGGATCTTCCACTGAAATATGGCCTGTATCCGAGGGGATAAGCACTTTCTGCCCAACCAAGCCTGAAGCTTGCAGTGCCTGACTCGATGTCATCACGGAGTTTAGGTTAACAATCTCATCGTTAAGGTTCTTAATACCATCAACAGTCGAGAATGACGCCATTTGCGAGATCATCTGGTCATTGTCTACAGGCTTAAAGGGATCCTGCATCGACAATTGCTGACTCAGCAATGAGAAAAAGTCTTTCTGCGTTAACTCCTGGTTATTAGCCTCTGGAATCGCTGCTTCTGTTGGTAACCGAATACTATCGAGAAAGGGATTTCCCGTCGTGGAATTCGCTGTCGATTGCGTCGTTACTGCTTGTGCAGCCGAAGAGCTCGCCTGCTTAGCTGGTGCCACAGCTGTATTCGATGTCTGAGTTTGACCACCGACGGATTGAGTACTATTAAGTGGGTTGATGAGGCTCACTTGTTACCTCCTACTATTACTATTTGCCAATTCTTAACGTCTGTTGAAGCATAGATTTCGCAGCTTCAGCAACCTGTACATTCATTTGATATGAGCGTGAAGCAGAGATCATGTTTGCCATCTCTTCCATCACATTTACATTAGGTTTGTAGATAAACCCATCACCATCAGCCATTGGGTGATCGGGGGAGTATTCTTTTAGCAAGGGAGCATCACTTTCAACTATGCCTTTAACGGCAACCGATTGAGAAGATTGCTGTTGATTTGCTTTAGCCATCTCAGCTTCAAAAATCGGGTGGCGAGCACGGTAAGTTTTATCGACACTGCTAGAGACTGCATCAGCATTGGCAATATTACTCGCTGTTGTATTCAATCTGATAGATTGAGCAGACATACCCGAACCTGCAACATTAAAGATATCAAATAAGCTCATAATTAATCTCCTCTCAGTGCCTTCTTAAGGCCCGCAAACTTACTATCTAAAAAACCAAGTGACATCTGATATTCGAGGGCATTTTGCATGAATTCTGACTGCTCTTGTTGAATATCGACAGTATTTCCATCACCGGTATCAGGCTGGTTTGGGACTCTATAGCCATAGTTTTGCTCAGATAACGCGGTCAGGTCGAAGTGCTTAACATCACTGCCGCTCATCGATAATCCATTTTGACTACTCGTTGCGGCTTGTATCGCCTTATTGAAGTCAAGATCCCGTGCTTTATAGTGAGGAGTGTCAGCATTAGCAATGTTTGATGAGATGACTTGAGCACGTTGAGAGCGGATCCCCAATGTATATTGGTGAACACCCAATGCTTTATCAAAATTAATCGCCATAAAATTGCCTCCTGAGCCTGATGTCAAGAATAAAGCAATAGTCATGCCATAAAAGATAAAAAAGGAGAGGCTGTGCCCAGAAAAAACACAACAAATTATCGACGAGAACGCGAGCAAGCTCTCTTCGAACAAAAAAAGGATTAAAGAGGATGGCTCCGCTTTAACTAATAGCCAGCGGGTTAGCGTCTATCAGTACGCTTGCAGACGTCCTCGTAGACTCAGTCGTCTGACAGGCAACTAGTGCCACCCTGCTGTTAACTCTACTTCTGGTAATAGATACAGGGACCACAGCGCACTATATAAAGCTTTTCACCGTTGTTTTCATAACAACCATAGGACATAGCACCTGCAATTGACTCAGAAGCGGCAACGGAATCGTCACCACAAAATTTAGGGTTTTTTCTGGTAATAGATACCTGGGTTACAGCGCACCATGTCATATTCTTCACCGTTGCTTACACAGCACCGGCAATTGATTCAGAAGCGCCAAGAAAAAGGATGCCTTTCGGGTTCAAAGCGGCAGCGGAATCGTCACCACAAAATTTAGGTTTTTTTCTGGTAATAGATACCTGGGTTACAGCGCACCATGTCATATTCTTCAGTTAAGCCGGCAATTGATTCAGAAGCGCCAAGAAAAAGGATGCCTTTCGGGTTCAAAGCGGCAGCAAATTGCCGCAAAATTTTAGCCTTTGCCTCAGGGGCAAAATAGATGAGTACGTTTCGACAAAAAATAATGTCAAACTTCCCCAATAAGGTGTAACTCTCCAGTAAATTATGCGCCCTGAAGTTCACAAACTTTTTTACATTATCTTTTATAACCATAGTTCCGGCATCAGTGGCGGTAAAAAACTGACGCTTGCGCTCGTCAGATAACCCTCGACCTAAGGCTAAATTGTCATACTCAGCATTTTTACATCTTTCAAGCATTGAAGGAGACAGATCGGTTGCCAAAATTGAGGCACTACCAGGTAGAGTTCCAGGCCTTTTCTGCTGATATTCTAAAATTGTCATCGCCAGAGAGTATGGCTCCTGACCTGATGAGCAGGCGGCAGACCAAATTTTTAATGGCCGCCCCAACCGGGCGTATTCCGGCAGTAAGGCATTGGATAACAGCTCAAATGGATATCTGTCCCTGAACCACAAGGTCTCATTGGTTGTCATCGCATCAATAACCGAGGCCCGAAGCTGACGTTCGCTCGGCTTCATCGAATGTTTAACCACCTCAGAGAGTGAAGGAAGGTTATATTTCCCCATCAAAGGCGCTAAGCGACTTCGTACTAAATACTGCTTATTATCACCCAGCACAATTCCACTGTGTTGTTCCAGAAATAGTCTAAATTGTGTGTATTCATTTTCAGCAAGTGATTTATTCGGCACCTTGATATCCTAATATCAATAAAACAGACAACAACAGTATTACATTCACGATATAGAGCGCAGCGTTATACATGAGCTAGATAAAAGAAACAAGTTTAATATCAAGTCACTGCGCCCTATTAAGAGTCATTATAGACTCAAATGCTTATTCACTGCTGCGGCAAGTTCATCTGGGTTAAATTTCGCAATAAAATCATTAGCACCAACTTTCTGAACCATAGCTTGATTAAATACGCCACTCAATGATGTGTGCAATACGACTTTAATGTCTTTTAACTTAGGGTTATTCCTTATCTCTGCGGTTAAAGTGTAGCCGTCCATTTCAGGCATCTCTATATCTGAAATGATCAACGGGATTTCAGTTGCGACATTATCCATCTCTTCTGCGATTTTGTTTAGCTTGTCAAGCGCATCTCGACCATCAATAGCCGTATCAATTTGTAAGCCCAATGACGAAAGAGCCCTGATGATCTGTTTCCGAGCCACTGCAGAGTCATCAATGACCATGATGTGAAAATGCTTTTCCCGGTCGATGGTTATGGCTTCATCGGTCTCTTGACTAATTTCAGTTTTAACCGGAGATATCTGATCGAGAATCTTTTCAACATCAAGGATTTCGACTAATTCTCCTTCAATTTCCGTTACCGCCGTTAAATAGGAATTTCTGCCTGCACCTTGTGGGGGTGGTAAAATAGCTTCCCAATTCATGTTGATGATGCGCTCTACAGAGCTAACCAAAAAGCCCTGCACACTTCGGTTATATTCCGCGATAATGATAAAACACCCTTCGGTATTCTCGATAGGACGACCACCGGTAGCAGCACTCAAATCTATGACTGAAATAGTTTTACCGCGAATATGGGCCACACCTTTAACAGTGGCATTTAATTTAGGCAAGGTTGTAAGAGGCGGACATTGCAGCACCTCTTTGACTTTAAATACGTTGATACCGAACCTTTGACGACCACTTAGTTTAAATAATAAAAGCTCTAAACGGTTTTGCCCGACTAACTGCGTGCGTTTATTAACTGAATCCAGAATGTTTGACATAGTACTCTTGCCTTGTCGACTTTTTGAATGCTCACCCATTACCCACGGTCTAATGAGTATAGGCATACTAATTGCTTTATAAAATATATCTCACAACCTGACCCTATAATCGTCAAGTTTATGACACCTTCTCTCTCAAGTTGAGAAGTACTAAGTTCCGGTCACTAAGAAAGTATAGGTGTAATCTAGCTAATCAAGCTACTATTACTAATGCTCGTATAGAAGATAGGGCATTACAGAGAGCTGCACAAAGATCAGATCTCTGTCTCTTATACACATCTCCGAGCCCACGAGACT
>SDWK01000957.1 GCA_004195335.1 Shewanella sp. | reverse complement strand
CTTACGCTCCAGGGTGACTGAATGCCAAGGATTTGCCTGTAAAGGTCTGTATCTCTCATGCTCTTAAACTAACCGACCCACTCGATCAGGGGAAGACCCGAATATGGAATCAATAAACGAAATTATTAATAAGATGCGCACTAAGCTCGATTCCGAAGCACTTTTTTGGAATGGCAGGGCGTACAGTTATTCCGAATTTATGGGTATGGTTGACGCTTGGGAGGAGGTTCTTGCCAGCTATCAGATCCGTCGTGGTACAGTTTGTGGTTTTGTTGCGGAATATTCACCTCAAGCCTGTGCGCTTGTTTTTGCCCTTATGCGGGGCAAGTCGATCCTCGTCCCCTTTACATCTGCCATTGAGCATGAACTGCCGGAGTTTATTGAAATTGCTGGGGTCGAATGCTTGTTTCGATTTGGTGTTGACGACACCTGGGTATTTGAGCGGTGCAGTAACCCGGTCAAGAATGAGTTGGTAGAATCATTTCTGGATAGAGATGTGCCTGGTCTTATCGTCTTTACTTCGGGGTCCACTGGTAAGCCTAAGGGGATATTGCAGGACTGCGAACGGGTGATGCGGAAGTTTGTTGTTGAGCGTAAAGGTTGGAGCACGGTGCTCTTTCTCATGCTGGATCACTTTGGTGGGTTTAATACACTGCTTTCTACCTTTGCTTATGGTGGTACCGGGGTGTGTCTGCCTGATCGCAGCCCGGAAAGTGTTTGCCGCGTCATCGCGCAATCAGGGGCAACACTGCTCCCCACGACTCCAACCTTTATAAATCTGCTTATTGCTTCACGCTGCTACATGAACTTTGATCTTTCTTCGGTTGAGTTGATTACCTACGGTACTGAGGTTATGCCGACCGCTACCCTTGCGAAGGTGAAGGAAATTTTTCCGAACGCACGAATAAAGCAGACCTACGGCTTGTCGGAGCTGGGTGTATTGCGCTCCAAGTCAGAGAGTGATGACTCGGTCTGGGTTAAGATCGGCGGTGATGGTTTTGAAACTAGAATTGTGGATAATGTGCTACGGGTCCGATCCGAGGCCAATATGGTCGGTTATCTGAATGCCCCCAATCCGATTGACGCAGAAGGCTGGATGTGTACCGGTGATCACGTTGAGGTGCGCGGTGAATATATGCGTATTCTTGGCCGCAAATCGGAGATGATTAATGTCGGTGGGCAAAAAGTCTTTCCGGCTGAGGTCGAAAACATTTTATTGAGTGCAGATAACGTCAATGAAGTAACGGTTGTCGGAGTTCCTCATCCGGTCATGGGGAATGTGGTTAAGGCGCGGGTTTCCCTGGCTGAGCCTGAGGACAGGTTTCAATTAGCGGAGCGATTGCGTAAATTCTGTATGGAGCGAATGGCGAAATATAAAGTGCCGGTGAAGTATGAAATCGTCCGCGAAGATGAACAGCGCAGTCTGCGATTTAAAAAAACGCGTGCTTAGAAAGTTGATTCGTGAGGATAAAAGAATGGTACTAACGGGAATAATCACAACACTTCGACCAATAACTATTGACGATGCAGAAAAAACCCTTGGCTGGCGGCTGAGTAGCAGGGCCAAAATGTTGCAACGTGGGGCTCAAACCATAGAGGAACAAGCATCGTGGATCTCCAATAAGCTAAACACAGACGAGCTAAACTTTATTATTGAATACAAGGGGAAATCAGTAGGGATGGTGGCTCTGCATGATATCAACGATATTCATAGATCCGCTCAGATGGGGCGATTGCTTATTGGAGAAGAAGAGTGGGTAGGTAAAGCGCCGGTTGCATTCGAGGCTGACCTCATGCTCTGTGATTATGCATTCAACGTTATGAAAATGCATAAGATCTATGGTGATGTTTTAGAAGAAAATCATGGCATGCTTAAGACCCGTCTCTATCTAGGGTATAAGCATGATGGCGTCTTGCGTGACCATTACTTCTTTGATGGAGTATACAAAAACACTGTAGCGGTGTCTCTTCTGGAAGATGAATATTGGGCTGCTTGTCGGCCTAAATTGGTTCAGCTTATAACGATGCTTTCCAGCGTTACTAGATAGTTCAGTTAGGTGTGTGATGGATATTCATAAATGCAATCTTGTTAGTTTGCCGAAGATTTCGGACCCTCGAGGGAATTTAACCTTCGTCGAGGGTGGTAGCCATATCCCATTTGACATTAAGAGGGTCTATTACCTCTATGATGTGCCCGGTGGTGCCGAGCG
>SDWK01000705.1 GCA_004195335.1 Shewanella sp. | reverse complement strand
GACTTATCCGTAATAAGTAGTGTCATTTTAGATGAGGCAACAACCACCAAATGGTGTGATTTTTAGTGAGTCAATGCGACCGGTCACCCTAATTGTCGCCGAACAGGTTTTTGAGTGAAGGTAGAGATATTAACAACTGGCTGATTTTGACTTGACAGTAACATCCGGATTGGTCGTTAACTTTCAAGTCGATTCTTAAATTCTACAGATCAGATAACTGTTGAAAAAAACCATATAAATTGGCGCAGTAAATCATCACATTACTGCGCCATTTATATTCACGGTCTCATTATTTTGACCTATATAGTTTATGTTCAATAACGGTTCTCAAAGAATATGTATTTTTCCATATACCAAATCTCTCGGTTTCTCCTGATTGAAGATTTTATGTTCATTGCGCTATATAATGAGACGGACTGAGTCGAATCTTACTTAGTTACTTACTATTTAGCTAACCCTTCAGCGGCTGTAATGATACGTTTCATAGTATCGTTGATGATGTTTGATTTGTAATAAAGTGCTACTTTTAAATTTACGCACCATTCTTCCCCGCCAGCAACTACTAATTGACCACTTTTCAAATCTTGCCGTACGATATATTCAGGTAACCACGCTATACCTTCGCCATCCAGTACCATTTCCTTTAGAACCTCACCAATAGATACTTCACGTTTGGTTACAAGGTTTGGCTGCAAACCACGTTGTGTCAGGAGCCATTCACGATACCAGCTTAGAGGCACTTCCGGTCCCAGGCCCATGTATGGAATGGGGTTGGTCTTAGTGCCTGGCAACTGATACAGGGGAGTTCCTTGCTCGTTTGTTACCGTCACCGGAATAGTCATACTATCGCCAATTTTTATTGATTTAAACTGGTTGGTTACAGGAATGGCACTTACACCAGGGTGTTCATAGCAGAGTACAAAATCGACAGTCCCAGATTCTAACTCACTTACACATGTATTTATGTTATCTGATTTGAGATAGAACTCTGTGGTGCCAATCTGTTCTTCTATTTGCTTAAACCAATTTAGAAAAAAGTAGCGAGCAATTGAGTGTTGTGCAGAAAAGGTTACGAAGTGACTCCTTGACTCTGAACGCGCAAGGGCTTCCGACCGTGCTAGGTAGAACCGCTGAACGATAAATTCAGCGTCCTTTGCAAATTGCTCACCGATAGGGGTTAGCGTTACAGGATACGAACTCCTATTGATAAGTTGAACCCCAACCCAGTTCTCCAGATTTTTAATTCTTCTACTGATAGTTGATTGTGTCGAGAAGCGCTCTTCTGCAGTTATCGAAAAACTTCCAGTTCTTGCCAGGTACAAAAAATCTTCAAGTATTTTTAAATCCATTGTACACCTTACGAGTTAAAGGATCTGTTTGTTAAGGATAACATCAATTTCACGATATTCTGGGTGGCTTGTCCTATGTTCGCAGCATTTTACCCACTCTGATGCTATTGGCCAGAGCAAAGAGAGGGTCGCCAACTTGCAATCGTTTTTCATCAGTCCACGGTAGCGCGCTTTGGTGAATCCGAACTGGCATTTGATGATCTGGAACGGGTGCTCAAGCTTGGCGCGAACAGTGGCTTTCATATATTCCATCTTGATTGGGTCTTTGTTGATTCTAAGATGCTTCATACGAAGCCTGACTTGCCTGGCCGTTCTGAAATATGCCAGTCGACTGCGGTATCTTTGAGCACTTCATGTGTCGCCACTCCACGGTAGCCGGCATCAGCAAAGACGTAGCCTTCATTACTATTCAGCAGGTGTTCGGCTTGGTTGAAGTCGTGTTCGTTGACCTCTTCAAAGGTCCTACGCGCCTGACTATGGCGTCCGAGCAGGTGCCTGAAGTTCATATGGTGGTATGGCCCGGAGTCTCCTTATCCCGCGACAGACCAGCAAACAGGCGCATGAATGCGGTTTCGTATAGGGCTAGCTCCATGACCGGATCGAGCATGCTGTACCAATGCTGCATGCAATGAATGCGCAGCATCGTCATCAACGGATAGGGCCTGCGACCGTTATCAGCCTTGGGGTAGAAAGGCTCAATCACAGACGCCAGTCGCTGCCAGGGCACCCGTTTGTCCATCCGTTCAAGAAACTTCTCTTTGTGGTTCTGGCGCCGTTTGCTTTTGTATGTGCAGTTCGGCAGAACTGAGCTGGTATTGCATCGTACATCCTATCAGGGCTTCATGCTGCCGATTGTCTCAGGC
>SDWK01000704.1 GCA_004195335.1 Shewanella sp. | reverse complement strand
AGACGCAATTGGCCGCCCTAGCTCAGTTGGTAGAGCAACGCACTCGTAATGCGTAGGTCGTCGGTTCAACTCCGATGGGCGGCTCCAGTAATAAAAACAGCAGGTTAGATGCTTTATCTAGCCTGCTGTTTCTGTTTCAAAAACTGTCAAAATGCCATTTGGGGGCGAGAAAGGGGCGAGATTTTTCATTATGCCTCTCCGGATGCCAGCCAAACACTCGCCCTTCCCACCCCTCCGCAGGTACCAATTTTCTGTCCCCAGTTACCCAGAAAACCCATTTTTCTAATCTTGACGAGACTAACACCGCATCAACTTTTTAGGTCTTCACTTGGCTGAATCCTGCCCCCTATCTGGTATGTACCAGAACAAGATTACGTTCTTACGTCAGTTTTTTAAAATTTAAATGGACCCAAATATCGGGGCTTGCTTGCCCGCATGGATGGACCTCCCCAGAAGGACCCACGCCCATTCTGCAATAATGCAATCGAAAATCAAAAAACCATACGGACACCTAGACCGGGGTCGCCAGTACCGCACAGGGGAACACACACAGGACCCAAAACTTCCCTAATCAGATAGTTACGCCAAGCGGCGACTTCGTTTTCCACATCATGGAATCTTCACATTAACGCTACGCATAAGGTGATGCTGTCGCCTCGTAGTTTTTGCGAATTTTGAGCGGATGTTTGAAGATGTAAATAAGGGGGATCGGGGGAGAATTCCCAAAATACAGGGCTCGCAAACAAATGCTTTGCCCTCTCACTCAATACAATAAAAACAGGATGAAGACATTTACTGAGCTTATAAGGCAAGTGGACTTATGTTCGGGTGCCAGTTACACACAATACAGATGAGTGGAGGACTACACTCTTTATCCCAAAATGCAGCCTCGACACATGACGCAACGACACTTGGGGTTATTTTAGAGAGGATTGGAAGACAGACCTTTTCTAGACACCTTGACGCGCATGCAAACGGAAAACTATGGTGCGAAGTCTACTTCCCAAGCTGACCTTATAAGCATTAAGGACCTCACCGCAGGGATTGATCATCGTGGGCTGATGCCCGCAAGTCTTTGACATGACTTTATTTAATGAATTGCCGTTGTCGCTTAAAAGCACTAATATGCGGGGAAAATACATAACCTCTTGAGAATTGTCTGGAAAAACAGATGCTCCATATTACTGACCGCGAAATGTTCAGGGCTTGGCGCAACAATTATTGTGCCTATACCAAAGAAGAGAGTCCAACCAATGCCCATAGACTACTGTTGTTTTATGCCGTTGAGTGCGGGTTGAAAGCGTTAATTTTAAGACACCGTGCGAAAACTCATACCGGGGAGTGCGAGGAGGCAACCTCTCATGCGCACAACATAAATGGTCTCTTAGATTTTTTGCGTGCGGGGGCAGAGCTTAGAATACGTCCCGATGAAATAAAAATGGACAGTATCAAGAGTGTGGGCGGAAGAATTGTTCGCACCGTACCGGCTAGAGATATCAATCAGATGTGGCGCTATGGTGGAAACAGCACCGAACCAAGAGACGCCATAGTGGCTGAGAAACTTGAACAAATTGCAAGATGGATTATAGGAGAGCTGAAATGAAATATCTAACGTGGTTAGACATTGAGCGGAAGATAAGCATTGAAACTCTCAATCTGGCTAAACTGCCGCAGGGGATATTGGGGGTTAAGTGCTTTTCTGACGCTATTGAGGTTTATGTTGAGGATGAGCATAGTAAAATCACTGCTGCAGATGCTCTTGAAAATTGGTTTGGTGATTGGTTTAATAAAGAAGAATGCTGCGTTTTGTTGGATATTGACGATAAACGTATCCCCATTGAGATACTGATAGAGAATTACATCCCAACCGCAAAAGCGCGAAAACCATTGTGGCAAGATGCGGCCTATTATAGTAACGACAATACCCCTGCAGAAGGGGGCAGTTTACCAACACCTCCAGAATTATTCGATCAAAAGCCAAACATGGTCGCCTTCCATTCGTTTAAAGGAGGGGTTGGGAGAACTACAACTTTGGCTGCATTTGTGATTGCCTTAATGGATAGCGTTAAGGAAAATCAAACGCCAAAGAAAATTCTTTTAATAGATTCGGACCTGGAAGCACCGGGGCTAACCTATTGGTTCCCACAAGAGAACAAACCCGATGTTTCCTTTGTGAGTTTTTTGGAAGCTGTCCATTATCCGCCTGGAACTG
>SDWK01000443.1 GCA_004195335.1 Shewanella sp. | reverse complement strand
TGACGACATCAGATTGGCAAGCTCCAATAGCAACTGACGGTAATGATTTGAAAACAAGCGACTACTCAATCGGGAGGCGAACCAGCGCAATACCATTTTGCGCTCTTTATCCTGATTGTGATTGACATGCTCTTTTAAATGCTCCAACAGCTTTTCAAGGCGGCGCCGATCATCTAGCGAGACATCCGCACTCATCATTACAAGCTGCAATTCAAGCCATACATCCGATAACGGCTTTAACTCCTTATCCATCATTCAACTCCACGCACATGCGAGAATCAGGTTCAAAAATCAAGTTATCTTGATTTTTGACTATTGATTGATACTAAGATTCCGTTCCCAGACTCATGCTACCTAAAAATAGCGACTAAGTGTCTGTCGGGCTTAGCTGATCGTAGCGAGGGCCTTTTGACTTTGGCCAAAGTCGATTTGAAGCAGATTTTTCGATCATCCGAGGCGATAAATCGACAGGAAAGGCGATTTACACAGCAATAGCTGCCCGTAGGGCAAGCTGCAGGGACGCAGCTTGTGAATAGCGAGCTATTTAACGAGGGTGATCGTGAAAACAAGACCAAATTCGGGTTTTCCGCAGTAGATCAGTGTTAATTCCGACAGGCTCCTAGCAGATATAGTAGACCTTCCTGCTGTGCCCTGCATCCTAACGAACTCTCAGCATCGCGCCAAGTGCCCAGCATTATCGGCAATCACAACCTTACGCAGCAGCCGCTACTCGACAGTATTACCAGAATGCCGAAGCACTGACAAGTACTGCAAAAACACTATGAACACACTCAGCTCCTGATCATATCCTACCCTATCATGGGCACCCCTATTAGTAATGGGCGTCCCGACTATTAACCTGATGGAGCTTCGACCCATGATGACGCATCCTTGCGTCTTCTATTAACGGGTTAATAGCAAGGCGCTCTCTGACGCCAGCAACCAGAAAAAAGGAGCACAGGGCTGTCATCAGCCTCATAGGAAATGACAATTACCCTAGCAGGTTGTTGAAAATCTACCTGCGTTGCCGATACGTCGTTAAAAACGACCTAAAAATGCTCATTTATAGCTATAAACTGCGCTTTTTCGGTCGTTTTTGCCTAGTCTCGGCGGCCTCACTAACGCTTTTCAACAGCCTGCTGATATGTATTAACTTGCAAGCAATTGTTCCAGAATGTTTTTTAATGGAGCAATTCTTGGCTAAGACATCAGACTTCATGTATTAACGCTGTTGCGCAGCAAGTTGATACATGATGTCTAGGCCCCGCAAGAAGCCTGTCGTGCTTGACGCTACAACCAGTCAAGTCCGACAGACTGCGGCTAGGTACGCCCCTTAAATGCGCAGCCTCCCGCCAACCCCAGCAACTTAAAAACCATCGCCGCCGGGCAGAATCCTGTAAAAGAAGCTTGGATCATATTAGCACCAGCAAAGGCCGTGAGCCAAAGCCAGTACGGATGATGCAGCTGGGATAACACCAAACTAGCTAAAATCATACAACCTGCAAACAGGAACACCGCCTTATCAACATTCATAAACAACCCTCCGTTGAGTACCCACCAATTCAACCTTTTATGAATATTAGCAGATACTAACTTTCAAACCTACCCGTACCACAGTATCCTGAACCACTTATTTAATAACAAACCATCCGATCGACAGATATACTGCCTGTATGAGAGAGACTCTGGATGTACTCTTCCGCCGCCAACCAGCGGCCAACCTGGCTGAGCCCCCTGCTCAAATTAAGCGAGCCCTGATCCTATCCGGTGGCGGTGCGCGAGCGGCCTATCAAGTCGGCGTATTAAAAGCTGTTGCAGAAATCCTGCCCGCCAACCACCCTAACCCCTTCCCCATCATCTGCGGCACTTCGGCTGGAGCCATCAATGCTCTGGCACTGGCTTGCCATGCAGGTAATTTCAGAGAGGCGGTCATCGACCTTGAAGCCCTTTGGCAGCAGCTAACACCAGAGCAGATCTACCGGGCCGATCTCTGGTCACTGCTCAAAGGAGGGGGGCGCCTGGTAACATCCTTATTGAATCAAGGGGTCGGTCGAAAATTCCCGGTCGCATTATTAGACAACTCGCCCATCAGAGAACTGCTAGAACGGACAATTTCTTTTGACAAAATCGACGCCGCTATCAGCGAAGGCAATCTAGAGGCCGTTAGCGTTACCGCTATGGGCTATAGCAGCGGCCAATCGGTCAGCTTTTTC
>SDWK01000441.1 GCA_004195335.1 Shewanella sp. | reverse complement strand
AGATGTGTATAAGAGACAGGGGAGATATGAATGGCAAAGCAGATAAGCTTCGGAACCCCGGTTAATGATGCCGAACGGTGGGCATTTTCGTTATTAGCCTCCGAGCTGCCGGATAATTATATATTGCTGACTAACGTGGAGATCCCGACCAAATCGGGTCAGGCGATGGAGGTCGATGCGCTCGTTATAGGCGAGTGGGGCGTTTATGTTGTCGATGTTAAGGGGTATATAGGCAGATTGGATGCTGGCCTGCATGCATGGTCACTCGATGGTCGTGAAGTCGATAACAGCTTAGCTAAAGCCAACTATGTTGCCCGAGTTCTGGCGGGTAACGTCAAACATAAAATCCCCGTCGGTGTCTACGCGCCTTGGTGCCAGGGGATGGTGTTTATTACGGGACGCAAAGGTGAGGAGATAGAGCTTGAAAAACAACAGGGCTCACTCAGCATCTATACGCCAAAGCAGATTGTTGCGGCGTTAACTAAGGAGTGGGGACTCACTGCGCCACGTAGCCATCAGGTGACCGATGAACAGAAAGAGATGGTGCTAAAAACCATAGGTCAGGTCGCTCTGGTTGAGCAGCGCAATAATAAAATTCAAGATTTCACTAAGCTTAAATGCCTCTTCATTCAGTGTGGGTTAGAAGTTTGGCAGGCGGAGTACAATCCCGGAGGCTGGACCGCACCATGGTTACTTAAAATCTTGATCCCAACTCAATTCGCCGATCAAATTCAGTCAGAGTCACACGAGATTCAATTGAGATCTGAGTTTAAACGGCTACAAGCCTTAACGGGTTGTTGTGGTGTGCCATACTGTGCGCCGCTTATTCAAGATGGTGAGCAGTTAGTGCTTCCTATCCGTATGCCACGCGGTGTACCGCTGAATCTGTTGCAAGCAGAGAGTCTCACAACCTATCAACTGCTAGAGATTTTAAGGCGCTCGGTATCGGGATTACAGCAAATTCACCGTCGAGGTTATACTATCGGTGGCTGGACAAGTAACTGTGTGTTCGTTTCCGATATAGGTGACGTTGAATTTATCGATATTAAAGATAACCTCAACAGCAGTGAAGATATCAAGGCTTACGCTCAGGGTTTTTTAGCCTTAGCCGAGCAGACGAAACAGCCGCGTATCTACCAGTGGTATCAGGTGGCGGCGAAAGGGGACAGAGTTGATCTCGATGCTATCCGTTGCGATCTGTCTGCGCTTATCGATAACGGCGTGTGTGATACCCATCCTGAAAAGTTGGAGGTAACTGTCGGAGCGATAATCGATCATCATTATCGGCTCGAGCAGTTTGTTGCTGCGACCCAACACAGCCAATTTTGGCGGGCGACCCATATTCAGGGACAGTATCAGTGCGGCGTGTCGGTATACAGCAAGGTCGAGGCCAACTGGCCGATGCTGAGTAACCTTTATCGCAGCTTATCTAAGTTGCACCATCCCCATGTTGAAAATGTGCTGGCCTTTGGGCAACTGCCTCAAAGCGAAGAGCTGTTTATTGCGCGGTCATGGGAACATGGACTCTCCTTGGATGAACTCATCGATATCCAGCTTGGACAGCCGGTGATGTGGTTTACGCAGTTACTGACGGGCTTGCAATATATGCATCAGATGGATATTTATCATGGTGCAATTTGTCCTAAAAATATCATCTGTAATCAAGAGAAGGCGATATTGGTCAACTTCGGTATCGGGCTCGATATTGCGACCAGTCACTATGCCAGCCAATATGCCGATCCTAAGTTGTGGGCGGCAGAAGGCGATGCCGAGAAGGATCTTTATGGCTTGGTTGCCAGCTTTATTTCGACACTGACGCCGATTTCACTTCAGGGCGAAGGAGGTAAAGAGGGCATCATTCAGGCGCTTAACTCATTCGATAAGCAGTGGTTTGGTGAGAAGACCTTCGATACCTGCATGAAGGTGTTAAACTTTGAATTTGATGTTTCTCAAGGGATTAATTATCTCGAAGCCTTCGATGTCGTTGATAAGTTAATTTAGCGCGGGATAACATTTTACTTTCTCAATACCTGAAGAGAAGCGTTTATAAGCTTCTCTTCTTACTCTCGGTAAGGGACTTATTACTTTCGGTAAGAGGAAAAACTCTCAACAGCCAGTCGATAAATAATTTTGGGATGAGTGCCACTTCCATGCAGCCAATCAGTTCCAGAT
>SDWK01000858.1 GCA_004195335.1 Shewanella sp. | reverse complement strand
GTTTTTGTCGGCAGCGCGGGCACATAAAATGGTTCAGGAGGGGAAATGGTGTGCCAGCTTTTACCCCCCGCAAAGCCCTGTCGATGATCACCGGCTTATCAGATTGGCCGATGAACCGATAAAGTTGGGGTTATATCGGCGCCGGGAAGCGACATTATTTTCCTGGAATAGCCTTACTGAATTAGCGGGCAAGCGGGTGGCCTATTTCAGGGCGTTAGAGCGTGATGGTCTTGGCTTTGAGATGACACAGGCCGGTATGGATATCTTTAGTGTCGAAACCACCAGACAAGGTGTTCAACTTCTTGCTAAGGGGAGGGTGGATTATGCCTTTGGCGACCAAATATCGGGTATTATATTGATGAAACAGTTAGGGCTCGACTCGAATGACTTTCAATTTTCTGAAACGGTTTTCAGAGATCTGCCCGTCGCTATCTGGTTGAATCTGACTTGCCCGCAAGCTTTATCCGCATTTCACTATCTGGATAGCAATGGGTACCAACAAACCGATATAGATAAACTATAGATATCAATGCTAATTGAGAAGCCGCTATCCTGTTTTCGTCACGACTCTATCCTTAGTCTACCTCTTAACAAACTTGTCGTTTGTGGCTGAAATATTTAAAATACCCGCTTCGAATGCGATATCGCTATGTTTGGCGTTAAGCATCAAAATCCTTTTATAAAAATAGTTAACAGAAGAGCTGCAGATTATGCCAAAAGAAGCAAATACCGATAAGAATACTGGCTCATCGATTAATGACGCGCCAGCCGACGTTCAATTGGCTGTCGACCTTATCTATCTGTTTGAGAGCAATGATATAGAGCCCCAAGTTGCACTGTCAGCATTGGAGATGGTTAAGTCAGATCTGCTTGCTAGACTCTCGAAATAGATTGTCCCAATAAACTCGCTTCCTATTCATCATGCTCACATTGAGTTGGCTCATTTCTTTAATCTTGCCGGGTCGAGATCCATAACCGCGACTTTTTATGAAAGTTTTTTAAGCCTAGCACGGTCTCTTATCACATGAATGGTTCAGCTCTTTTTCCGCGCAAGTGACAGTACAAAAAAATAGTACAAGAGACAGCCGAACAGCTTGAGGACTCAATATGTGCAGCACGCCTAAAACGAATATGACAGCTAAAATGCCCAAGACGCCATTTAGAAGTTTTATGGCAACTATGACGCTTACCCAACGTAAACGTTTTGCTGAGGTTGCGAACCGGGCCGAAGAGCGTCGTGAGATCAGAGAGCATTATCGTCAGCGAGCTAATCAGAAAGCCCAGTCACTTAACTTGTCACAGCCTTCTCCAAGCCTGCTTGAACGGGTTAAATTACTTTGTGTGCAGACAGTTAAACTGATGGGGTAAGTGGTGAGCAGCGTCTCAGTATTCTTGAGCATCGTTTTGGGTCTACTATTAGAATAGTTTAGAGTCTTATTTATAAAGTAGTTGGACGCTCGGTATCTGTAACATCATCTATCTTCCCCAAGATTTTCCTGACCGTTCAAACGGCTCTGTTAGAACGGCCATATCCTCTTCCTTAAATGGGTAAGTGTCCGACTTTAACTAAAATGATCGTCTCCTCTTTCACAAAAGGGTGGTGCTCGCTTAAATGTGGGCTACGAAGCCAAGTGTTCGCCGGGTACTGACCATGTTCATCTTCAAATTGTCCTGATAGTACCAATATCTCCTCGCCACCAAAATGTCGGTGGGGCTGAAAAACCTCATTGGCTGGCCATTTTACTAATGCCGTATGTTGCTCCTCAAAATCATGTAACGACATGACTTCGAGTCCACCAATTCCGGCTTGCCATGGCTGGGCACTGCTATCTATGCGCACTCGCTCAGTATCGTTAACGTCAAACTGATTGAGTTTGACAAATAGTGTGCAACCAGTCGTGCTGAAAGGGCGATGAGAGCTGCCCGGTGGATTACGGATATAGGTGCCTTGGGGATAATCACCATCTTCATCGGAGAAGGTGCCCTCTAAGACAAATATCTCCTCACCCATTGGGTGGCTATGAGTACTGAAGTGCGAACCCGCCCGATAACGAACGATGCTGGTGGCATGGCCGCTCTCTTGGTTCTCTCGAGCCAGAGGCTTACGGGTGACACCTTCGAGCGGACTGGGATGCCAGTCTATGGTGTTTGAGTCAAGCACGACTCGTTTAGATAAATCCATATTAAGATGCTGCATATGCCACCTGTGTTGTGTCTAATGTTGCTCGAAGTTTAAAGTGTTATATAGGCTTAGCCTTAATTCCGTCCGGCCATCACCCCACCATCGATATCCCATATTGCACCAGTCACCCAATCACTGTCACTGGAAAGTAGAAAACTGATGCTGTTAGCAATGTCTGTCGGCGTTCCGATACGACCAATAGGATGAAAGCTGTTAAAGCCAGCCAGAGTTTCATCCATCTGCGTTGGATCGATAAAGGTCTGATAAATCGGTGTCTTAACCACGGCTGGAGAGACTGCATTGACCCGGATATTAAAGTCTGCCAGTTCCATTGCCATATGTTGAGTTAATGCATGCAACCCAGCTTTTGCCATAGAGTATGCCGAGGAGGGAGTGGCCTTAATGGCTTGTTTAGCCCACATGGAGCCAATGTTAACGACGTTGCCGCCACCATTTTTCATCATGTTTATCGCTGCCGCCTGAGAGATCTTAAAGGTAGCCTTATTGAGTCCCATATAGATCTCATAATCACTTTCACTATGCTCAACGAAAGGTTTAGGGTTGAAATACCCAGCAGCATTAACCAGATAGCCTATGTCAGTCGTCGGTAGTTCGATAAAGTCTATGATGCGCTGCACATGGCTTGCCTGAGACAGATCGGCCTGAATACCAGATGCTATATTCTTGCTGGTATTTCCGCTCGTGCTTAGGGTGTTGAGTTCATTGAGTGCCCCATCGAGTTTTGCTCCTTTATTACCTACGATGACGACTTCGATGCCTGCTTTGATGAGCTGTTTTGCGGTTTCAAGACCGATGCCGCTTGTGCCACCTATGATGAGCGCCACGCCTGTTTGAGTAAATGTCATAACTGATACTTCCTGTTTCTATTCGCTAACTTCATGGTTGAGTCAGCCTAAAATTGATGTTTGGCCAGCGGATGAAGCCTGCTCGCTAAGTGTGTTAATCTTAGGCTTCTCACCCATATGAAAAAAGTAAGTACAAATGGGTTCTCTAGGTACTTTCTGGTACATCTTTATGACTTTAAAAGAGAAAAAAACTTCAAAAATGCAGGAAAGAATAATAGGGCCGAGTGAAAGTACCCGCATGGTCGAAACCATAGTCGGCTGTAAATGGTCATTGACCGTGTATCAGCTTATGGAACAAGATATCAATCGTCCCGGCGAGATGGTGCGGAGTGTAGAAGGGCTAACGACTAAGGTGCTTAATCAATGTTTGAAGCGCAATGTCGAGTTCGGCATCTTAGATAAAATAAGTTATCCGGAAATCCCGCCACGAGTTGAGTACCGTGTGACTCCGTTTGGTGAGAAATTTATGCTTATTCTCGACAGTTTGAGTCAGCTTCAGCGAGAAATTGATGGGAATACCTAGTTTGGGATTGATAGCCCTGCCGTTCTGGTTAATAGCTAGGTTTCAGCAAGGACACAATGAGGTATGTTTGTCACCGCTATTGTGATCGCATTTACTTGGGCTTAAGACTTTCTTCTCTTCACTCCTATCTATGTAGAGCCTCTTGCTTAGCGCGGACAAGAGGCTGCTGAAAACAGGTATTTTATTATCGGGATAAACCTTTCATTAGGGAATGGTATTCCGTTAAACTAGCGATGATTACATTTCTGCTACAAATTCACTGTTTATTTCTATTGGTAAAAGAGCCGGGTTGAGGATATGGACTGCAAGCAAACCATAGCACAGTTAAAAGAAGAGATAGCACAGTTACAAAGTGAGAACCTTAAACTTCGAGTCGAAAAAGATAGCGTAGAAGAGAAGCTGTCTGCGGCGCTCGATGGCACAGGTTTATGTCTGTGGCAGCAATATATACCCACCGGTGAACTCACCATTTTTAACCGGGAATGGGGAGATCTCTTAGGTTTTACTGAGCAGGAGCTTGCCGCTACTCTTGATAGCTGGAAAGGTAATCTGCATCCAGAAGATAGAAATTGGGTGGTTGCCGCTTTTGACGACCATGTTCAAGGTAAGTCTGATACATATCAAGCCGTGCACCGCATGATCCATAAAGATGGCAGTGTGAGTTGGGTGTCTGACAGGGGACGTATTATCGAATATGGTCCAAAAGGTGAGCCGCTTAGGATCATGGGAACCCATATTGATATCACCCAAGAGAAGCGCTACGAGTTGAGCCTGGCACAATTAGCACATGGCGACCCATTAACCCACCTGTTAAACCGAAAGGCACTCGAGAAGGCCTTTTGCGAAAACCGGCTCGAAGAAGAAGCTATTGGTGGTGCGATGTTTTTTATCGATCTCGATGGATTTAAAGCCATCAACGACAGGCATGGTCATCGATTCGGTGACATTCTGTTGATCCATGTGGCAGATTCACTACGCTCCATCGTGGGGGAGGACGCAAAACTTGCGCGTATGGGAGGCGATGAGTTTGTAATACTGCATTCGAGCTGTGATGTGGAACGACTTGCTAATTTGGCGCAAAGGCTTCTGGACCGATACCACTTACCTATAAAATTGGACGGGAAGTTAGTTTCAATTGGTTTAAGTATTGGGATCAGCCTATTTAAGCCTGATGATGAATTTATCACTGTGTGCGAGTGTGCAGATAAAGCCATGTATGAGGTTAAGCGTCAGGGAAAGCATAACTATGGCTTCTGGCAAAAACCGTTAATCAGTGCGAGTCGATAACAAGAGTTATTTAAAACGATATGTAACTGATAGCTAAGTCTATTCTATGTTCAGGTTGACGGCATTGCAATAAACTCTATAAGCCTGATATTGTTCTCCTCGAAGCGACTATTGATTTAAATACTCTTTGTTTAGGAAGAAGTACAGCGGCTCAAGTTCGACACTATATTGACCGGAAGTCAGTCGAAAAGCCTCGCTTAACTCAAGTTCAATTCCAACCTCTTCGCCCGCTTCGATCACCAGGTAATCTTCTTCATTGGGTTGGCCACGCTTGGCAAGTGCCACCTCGTAGGTGACTGGCATTCCTGCCAAAGTCACGCGGATAAATTTACTGAACCATGGCATTCTTCTGTATGAAGAGCGTTGAGAGAGAAGAGACGAGCCCGCTAGCATTAGCTCAACTAAAAGCGGCTGAGTCGCACTGCTGTCGTAGAACCCCGGAACCAGAGACGGCGCTTAACCGACCTGGTAATAGAGGCGTGACGAAAGTGAGATGAGCTTTATCTCATTAGTTTAATCTGACTAGTTTAGCGTGAGTTGCTGATCTTGGGCTTGGTTATCATATTGCCAAATTTGATATTTAGGTGCCGTGCCATCATAGAACCAAAGTACAGCGATCAACTGTTCATTATGGTTGGCAATCTTGAGATCTGTACTAAGCTTGCCACTCGCGGTCGGTCCTCGGTACTGACAAGACTCGAAATTCACCGTGTAGTCGTTGTTACTGCCACTGAATTCATCGCATAGAGAAAAATAGGCGCGTCTTATCGAGTCTAAATCTATCGATACTGCCAGTTGAAATGCGGCCTGCATAGTATTGTCTGCATCGACAATCAGATCGTCCAGTGAGGTTGGATCCGGTATCGGCTCGGGCTCCGGATCAGGTGTTGTGGTCTCTGGTGGTGTTGTAGTCGTGGGTGTCGTTGTATCAGTCGTTGGCGTGACGCTGGTTGGTGTACTTGTTGTTTCGGCTCCATCATCACCGCCACCCCCGCAAGCCGAGACTAAAATAGCGATAATTGTGATGACCAAAACAGGTGACGTGAAAATGGTTCGGCGTAATGTGCTTATGCTGTGTCTGGTTATGTTTTGCTTCATTGCGAATGTCATAATTTGCTCCTTATTCCTGTCTCGTCTAATCCTGGAAAATCAGTGATAGATTTGCATTGAGGTACCAGTTGGGGTTGGTGTTTCCCGTTTTATCTGCAGCAAAGTTAAGAAATTCCGAATAGGTCATATCTAACCTTTCTCTTTCAAGAGGGTGTTGCCAACTGGTCGGGATCTCGATAGCCCAACTCATGCCATTCTCATTGAGGAAATATTGGCCCGCACCAGGGTCGGATCTATCCTCTCTCGAGCCGAAATAAGCGGTGGCAAATTTATCGGTCGGGGCTTTATTTTTCAGGTGGATCTCGAGTTTACGTCCCGGCAATTCTCCAACCACGTTCTTGGCCGCTAAGCCGTGATCTGTGCCAGGAGTCGCAAAGATAAAGGGGTCATAGGGGAAATCCGGCATCTGTGATTGGGCAATGCTGGTTTCGAAGGGCACTCTCATCTTCCAGGTGGTCCTATAGCTGGTGCCACAACCCGATTCGGTTCTCAGGTAGTTACATCCGGTCGATAAACTGATGTGATCCCACAAGTCTTGGGTAAAGATAAATACGGCATTGGTTTGCCCCGACTCTAATGGGGAGCCTACCTGAGCAACATCGTCTATGCTCCATTCGATGGAATCTTCTTTAACCTTGTCCATAGCAATATCGGGTAGCTGTATCGCAAATCCGTTATGGTAGGCGGCGCCCATTGCGGCAAGCTGAGCTTCGAACTCGACCCTGATCACCTGATTACTCTTGACGTATTCGATCAATCTCAGGTGAAAGATAACATCGTTCATATCGTAATCTTCCTGATCGGGGTAGAGATCTTCATAGGCAACCGAGGTGTAGCTTGAAGATGAGGGATAGTAGTTAATCGTGACCCCAGTTTCGGTGATGGTGATCTGATGATCTTCCACCTCGCCGTCACCCACACCGCCAGTAGGTCCGATATCCGCCAGGCTGCTGAAGCGAAATCTAGCCCAAGATTGGCCGGCTTTTCCCCAGGTTGGCACATCTAAATTCACGCTATTACTGCCAGGAGAAAGCGCATGTCCCACAATTGCCTGTTCATCATTGTCGAAGGTGCCGTTTTGATTCCAATCGAACCAGGCATTGAGGTAACCACCTGTGCCTGTAGCGGTCGCTAATATTACGGCTGATTCACCCAGCTCGAAGCCAGTCGGAAAGCTAATGCCATCTTCATCATCTATGCCATCACTGCTGTCGTCTGAAAGCGGCAATGGATAACCACTGGCTTCATTATCAACCGTAGAGCCCAGGTAAAAGTTATCGATGATCGAGTGTCTGGCACCGTTTGATGTCATCAAGGTGCCGTAAGAGTCAGGGGCATCACCGAAGTCAACGTCATCTCCAACAGGCACTTCGGCTAGGGCGCAGCGTGCCCCATCGTTGCTTGATGACGAAGGACCATAGGCAAACAGCTCGGCCGTAGGGCTAGCTTCATTGACATTGAGACGATAAATTTTACCGTCACTGTTATTACTGACATAAAGGTTGCCATTTGGGTCAAAGAATTGTGCGCCAAAGGTAAATTTGGATCCGGTACTGACCAATACCACTCCCAGATTTGTTGATTCTGCGGTTAAGGGGTCTATCTGTAAAAGGCTGCCACTGGCCCCGTTACTCACCGCATAGATATATCCATTATCAGGATGAAAGGCGAAGTCGGTAATGTTATAGCTGGCGTTTGCTTGACTGCCGGGTAACAGTGTCATGATGTAGTTATCAGGGTCATCGAGGGGGATTTTAAACATGCCTTTGTTTTTTCTGTATCCGTACCAGACGTTTTCATCGATGGCGATATCCCCTACAAAGAAGTTACCAGCGGCTGTGGCCGAGCTATCTTTAGTGACGTTTAAGGGCGTTATGATGTAATCATCGCCTGTCTTACCTAACGTGCTGTTTTCATAATCCCAACCATAGATGTAATTATCGTGGTAGTTAAACCCAACGCCGTTATAGGCTTTATCTCTCCCCATATCATTTGAGAATATGGTGTAGCTTCCGGTGGCCAACTCGACACCATAAGAGATTGGCACGGATGAAGGAGTTTGAATGATAAAAGCTTGTGATGGACAGTTTGCAAACTCTGCCGCCCACGAAGTACCTTGGCTGAGCAATAAACACGTGGTTATAAGCGAGCAGTATATTGTTTTCATTAAGTATCCCTATATCC
>SDWK01000618.1 GCA_004195335.1 Shewanella sp. | reverse complement strand
CTCCAAAGAGATTGTTTCCCATCTGTGCAAATCTGGACGTTCCCCAAGCCGATTCGTTGGCGGCCTGAGCCAGAACCAGGGCAGGGGGGATCGTGTCAATCCGGTGGAGAAGCTGTCTGCGGGCTCGATGGTCAGTTAGCGGCCTCCCGCGAAGACCGTAACGTTTGGCTATGATGTGAATGCGCTCAGGGTCGCCGGCCTCTTTGGCCCTGGCTTGGTGCCTGGCAAGTATTTGCTGGATTTCTTGACGTTCCTGGCTGATCTCCTGATTCGCAAGAAGAGCCATCGGCAAGAGGGCCATGAAAAAGGTTTTTTTCTTGGTTCTTGTATTGACCGAGCTGTTGATGTCTTCAGGGATTTGCTCAAGAATAAGTGGAGGGATGTCACTGTCAAGGGCCATCCATGCGTAGTCCAGGGTCTGAAAAAACGCGCGTAAGCCTGCGGTTGTCTCTGGCTTTATGACAGGGGCTGTCTTCGCGGTAATCTGTTGTGCAGCAATGGCCTCTCCGTGAGGGCTGCTGGTGAGTGAGAGCAGCAGGCATGTGGCGAGTAGCCTAGACAAGCGTGGTATGATTGTCGGGACGGTAGACATCTGCTATCCAGGGTTATAGTTTTTGTTGCCAACTATGATCCAAGCTCCCGCATGATTATATCATGCTTGTTTTCAGACCGACAAGTTCTCATCAGGAGGTGACACAATGAAATCATATCGAAAAGAGCTCTGGTTTGAGATAGAGAACCGCAGAGGATTTATCAATATTACCTCACAGATCAACTCCTGCCTGGTTGAGAGTGGTATACAGGAGGGTCTTGTCCTCTGTAACGCCATGCACATTACGGCTTCGGTATTTATTAATGATGATGAAAGAGGCCTTCATCATGATTTTGAGCGCTGGCTGGAGCAGCTCGCACCCCACGAGCCGCTGAGTCTTTATGAACATAACAGAACGGGTGAGGATAACGGTGATGGACATTTAAAGCGTACAATCATGGGACGCGAGGTGGTCGTAGCCGTGACGGGTGGGCAGCTTGATTTCGGGCCTTGGGAGCAGATTTTTTATGGTGAGTTTGATGGTCGAAGGCGGAAACGTGTCCTGGTGAAAATTATTGGCGAATAGAACATGACTCATCAATATATTTACAGGTGGATAAACTCCTTGTCTGAACAAATCTCTACCAAGAACAACTTGACCCTCTGTGATGTATCCTGTAAGGTCTGGAATTGGGTGAGTAATGTCATCTGAAGGCATTGATAAAATTGGAACCTGTGTAACACTTCCTTTTCTGCCCTGTAGTTTTCCTGCTCTTTCATAAATTGTTGACAAGTCAGTGTAAAGATAACCTGGATAGCCTTTTCTTCCTGGTACTTCTTCCCTAGCCGCACTGATCTCTCTTAATGCCTCAGCGTAGTTTGTCATATCAGTAAGAATAACAAGAACATGCATTCCAAGCTCAAATGCCAAATACTCTGCAACTGTAAGTGCTACACGTGGAGTAATGATTCTTTCAATTGCAGGATCATCTGCTGTATTTAGGAAAAGAACACTTCGTTTTAGTGCACCAGATTCTTCAAGACTTCTCCTGAAATATTCTGCCTCGCTGTATTGCACACCGATTGCTGCAAACACTACAGCAAAATCATCTTCTGTCCCAACTACGCTTGCTTGTCTGGCAATTTGTGCTGCAAGAAGGTTGTGAGACATACCAGACCCTGAAAAAATTGGAAGTTTTTGTCCTCTAACTAAGGTCATGGTTCCATCAATTACTGAAACACCAGTTTGAATGAAGTCTTTAGGATATTCTCTTTGTTCAGGATTCATTGGTTGACCATTAATGTCAATAAATTTATCAGCAATTGGATCCGGTAACCCGTCTCTTGGTCTTCCTAAACCATCAAAGACTCTTCCGAGTACCTCTTTTGATACAGGCATCTCCATGACTTTGCCAACAAATTTTGCTTTTGTACCTGAGATGGATAATCCAGTTGTTCCTTCAAATACCTGTACAATTGCCTTACCATTTCCAACTTCAAGAACTTTGCCTAATCTTCTCTCACCCTCATTTGTTTCAATTTCTACAAGTTCATCAAATGCTGCACTTGAAACATCATCAACCACTACTAGTGGACCTTTGATTTCTGCAATCTTGCTGTATTGAATTCCACCCTCGGCACTCAATTTTGAACTTTCACTCCTGTAATGCTTTTGAATTGTTCTAGCA
>SDWK01000856.1 GCA_004195335.1 Shewanella sp. | reverse complement strand
ATTCTTATCGGTTGCAATGTTCGGCCCGGGCCCTTCACTACCGACCTGTTTGGCGGTGAACTGTTTATGACTGCCATCGCAAAATGGGGCGTTGCCGGTGTGCTTGCAGGCACACAGAAACGCATCGCCGTCTTGTTCGGCGGTAAAGGCTTTCGGTTTGAATGAGGTGCCTGCGTGGGAGCCATCGCAAAAAGGTTGCTTCTTGGATCTGCCGCAGGCGCAGAAATAATACTCCTCTCCCTTGGTGAGCTCGACTTTCTTGGGTTTGTTATCTGCAACGATAGGATTGCTCATACCTTCTCCTTGATAAAGTTTCACTCGGTGTTGTGACTCACAGCAATGTCAGGTGAGTCAGCGGTTCTCTTTTTCTATATATTTTAGTAGATTAACGGCCTGTTAGAGACAAAGGATCATAAATATAGGTGGAACTGCTGAATTTTTATGCTCTTTTAAAGATAACCTAAGCGATGGATGATATTTCTGCAACCGTTGTTTTTTTGTTCGCTCATGGCCACAAGTAGGAAAAAGTTCCGTTTAAGATGAACTAATTTCGACTAAATCCGGTCATATACCCAAGCTACTTCAGAATGCTCGTTTCAGAGCTCCCGTAGGATAGCTGAACAAGGCAGTGATTGAAGAGAATGGTTAATCCCTTTTCAAAATCATTAACGCAGTGCTGATATTCTACGGGAACTCCCGAAGGGCAAGGCGAGAAGCAACATGTTTCTGCATTCTTTATTTATAAGAATAAATATTGAATTACGACTGCATGGTCTATTTTGTTCCATACAAAATAAGACATTTCCTCCCTCCATGGAGGTCAGATGCAGAAGGTAGGGCGAAGCACGACTGAATGGATTCAGGAGGTAGAGTAACGCATGGAGCAGTTACCGAGGAGCAATTATCGACCTTGAACTCTGTCACTTCTCGACATGCTGAATCCTGCATTTCGAGGTCGTTTGGGTATATACCCATGGACAAAGCATTAGCTATTTATTTTTCAGGAGAGGACCATCACTAAGCCGTTTGCTAAGCGGGTTGAAACTAAATGGACGGCGATAGTAGTCACTATCTTAACTCTGTTTTGTCTGGCTCAAAATAGTGGATTATTCAACTTGTCTCTTAATTTAGAGAGAACACAAGGGGCGACGGCTGTGCCGTTATCTGTGCTGTATAGCACTGACTTTAAGCCCATTGCTGTTAAATCCAGTGCTGTCGACGGCGATAATGAGTTGAATAGCGGTTTATCCCAAAGCTCTTTATCTGATGCCGCGCTCTCTGGTACAAACTCATCCGAGGCCAGCTCTTCTCAGGCAGAAAGCTTCGAGTTTAAGCGCTGTGAACTCTCTGAAAAGTCGATGCGTTTATGCCCGGAAGAGACCAGTGCAATAGCGCTGTTAGTCTTGCTGTTTCTGCTTCCTCTCTCCCCTTCGTTTGTCAGGGTATTAAATCGGGTACCCAAGAAAGTCTCATTCGTCAGGTATCGGCGACTTCATCTTACACTCTGTCGCTTTCAGGAGTAGAACCGGCTGGAGTCACTTTCTGATACCTATGGGTATTATAGCCTGTGACCTGAATTGTTAGTCGTTCCTGTTATTCAGTTTTTATTATTCAGTTTTATTAGTCACTTGTTATTAAGTGTACATTTATTTAAAGCCAGTCTCATCGATTGGATTTATTCTACTTGTTCTGTATTCGCTACAGAATGGAGATGAACTTGAAGTATCTAAAAAATCTATTCGCGCTCTGTTTGATTTTGATGTCGAGCACAGCCTTTGCACAATCCACCCCTTGGATTGAAAACCCCAATCATCCCCCGGTGAAACTCAGGTTGATGTTGACCGGTGAGTTTGACTCGGTCAATAACACCTTGCCTGCCGTGTTGGAGGTTAAGTTAGAAGATGATTGGAAAACCTATTGGCGTAGCCCGGGTGAGGGCGGCATAGCACCTGGCATCAAATGGGATAAATCGACCAATTTAAAGAGTGTCGACTGGTCATGGCCAGTACCTGAACATTTTTCGCTGATGGGGCTGCAAACCTGGGGCTATAAGCATCATGTAAGCTTTCCTTTGCTGCTCACATTGAATGATAGTGATGAAGTCGCTCAATTGAGAGGCAAGGTTACGCTGTCATCGTGTACCACCATCTGTGTGTTGACCGATTATGAGGTGTCACTGGATGTGACGCCCAGTGAGTTGAGGGCCGACACAGAGGCAATGTTTACCTATAACAAAGCCGTGTCTAAAGTGCCGCAGAAGGTCGGGAATGGCGTAGGAACACCGATTAAAATCGGTTGGGACAGTGCTAAAAGCAAGCTGCAAGTTGAGCTAGATGCGGGTCAATGGCGACAGCCTCAACTCTTGATCGATGGTGAACCCGATACGGTGTTCACCCTTACCTCTCTTAAAGAGAAAGAGAGTGGCACTGACAGTGGACCGACTAAGCTAATAGCCACTTTCGATGGTAAGAGCTGGTTAGGGGCTTCGGAGGTGCTTGGTAAAACGCTTAATGTCACGGTAGTCGATAGTGAACAGGCTTTTGAGTATTCAAATGAAGTGATACCGACTCAGATTATTGAGGATGATATTTCACTCATTAAGGTGTTACTTATCGCGCTCCTCGGCGGCTTAATCCTTAATGTGATGCCCTGTGTACTGCCTGTACTCGGGATGAAGTTAAGTACGGTTATCGCCGCTCCAGAGCTTAAGCGAAATGAGATCCGTCAGCAGTTTATTGCATCTGCATTGGGGATTTTAGTCTCGTTCTGGCTGCTGGCCGGATTTATCTTAGTGCTTAAATTCACCGGACAGGCGATTGGTTGGGGCATTCAATTCCAGAATCCTTGGTTTATCGGTTTTATGGCAATCGTGACCTCAATCTTTGCCCTTAATATGCTCGGCACATTTGAGATTAACCTGCCATCCAGCTTGCAGACCAAGCTGGCAACTACCGGCGGAAACAATAACCGAGGCCATTTCCTACAGGGAATGTTTGCGACCCTATTGGCGACGCCCTGTAGCGCTCCCTTCTTAGGGACTGCAGTTGCCTTCGCCTTGGGTGCCGATACGCTCAGTCTGTTTGTTATCTTTACTGCGCTGGCCGTTGGGATGGCATCACCTTGGTTGCTGGTTGCCCTGTTTCCGCAGGTGGCGAATTACTTCCCTAAACCCGGTCGCTGGATGAATATCGTTAAGGTGTTCTTCTCGGTCATGTTGTTAATCACCAGCCTGTGGTTAATCAGCCTGTTAAGCAATTTCGTTGCTTCGAGCATTCTGTGGGTGTTCGCCGGGTTATTAGTGCTGATGTTTTTTGTCTTTATGGCAAAGAAACATGGCAGTGCCGCCGTGATAGCCAGCATTAGTTTGGGCATATTATTCAGTGCCGTTACCGCCTTTATGACCTCTGAACAGTGGGCCAGACCTCTGCCCACAGACTTAGCTTGGACGCCGTTGAGTGAAGCCGAGATCAGTCAACAGGTCGCACAGGGTAAAACCGTGTTTGTCGATGTGACAGCTGACTGGTGCATTACCTGTAAGGCCAATAAGGCGGGAGTGATACTGCAAGACCCTGTTTACAGTTCTCTTAAGCAACCGCATATGGTGATCATGAAGGGGGATTGGACTAAGCCATCGGCGCCAATTACTCAGTATCTGCAGCGCCATAATCGCTTCGGTGTGCCGTTTAATGTGGTCTATGGGCCCAACGCCCCTCAAGGCATAGAGTTACCTGAAATTCTGAGTACCAATGAGGTGCTGTCGGCGATTGAACGGGCCTCTTCGAGAACGATAGCGGCGACCTCACCTGTGGGTGACACGACCTCAGGTCAGTGATGACTAGCCTAGCTATTTGAAGGTCTGAGATCTCATCAGGTTATTCATCTTCAATCGTTAAATTGAACAAATGTGCGTGCTGGGCTATTTAAGTCGCCCAGCACACCAAAGGAAAATCATGAAAGTTTTATCACGTTTTAATCGCGTCACCGATATGCTGTTTCAATCTCGTAAGGCTAAATTTGCCATGCTGGCCACCGTTGCAGGTTCTGTTTTTTTTCTCTCATCACAGTTGATGATGAGTCAGCTTGCTCACGCCGACCATAGTAGCTTTACAGATGAGCAAAAATTGGAGATCAGGGCGATTGTTGAAGATGCATTGATCAATGATCCGCAGCTGTTAAAGGAAGCCATTATTGCGCTACAGATGCGTGAAGAGGAGCAGGTGAGCCAGGTCAGAGAGAGTTTGGTTGAACAGCATCACGCGGGATTATTTGAGACCCAAACTGACCCATGGAAGGGCGCCGAAAATCCTGCGATCACTATGGTCTATTTTACCGACTTTAACTGCCCCTACTGTAAGAAACTCGAGCCTACACTGGACAAATTAGTCGAAGATTACCCACAGCTAAGAATTATTACCAAGATGGTGCCATTGCAAGGTGAAGGATCGCAACAGGCGGTCGAGCTGGCACAAAAAGTATGGCTTAACGAGCCAGAAAAGTACCACGCGTTGAAGACTATGTTGATGTCCAGCCCACGCAGGCTCGACGCCGATGCCATTGCTAAGGTGGCTAAGCGAACAGATACCGAGCAGTGGTTAACTAAGAGTGATGCCCGCGTCGTCAAAGTTGTGCGTGATAACATCTCCTTGATGAGAGATTTAGGGCTAAGTGGCACGCCTAGCATGATATTTGGTGACACGGTTATTCCAGGGTTAGTCTCTTATGAGGTGTTGAAAGAGCAGCTTGAAGAAGTGATCCAGGCTAAGGGCTAAGGGGAGTGACGATGAACGATAAGAAAACTATCGATAACACGGATACTAAGCTTAAGCCGACTTTTTTCAGGCGTGTTCTGGGCTGGGGGAGGCAGCTTGCTCTGTTGTTGATATTCTCAATGGTGTTCAGCGCGGGTCTGGATATGTGGCGTGGTAAAGATATTCCCAGAGATAATCTTCCCAACATTTCGGGGATTAGCCTGAAAGGGGAAAGCCTGGATATTGCCGCCTTGAGTAAAGACCAGGCTGTATTGGTGTACTTCTGGGGCTCCTGGTGCCCGGTGTGTAATTTTGTCAGTCCCGCAGTGGATGTTCTGGCGACGAGTTATCCGGTCGTCACGGTCGCGATGAATTCGGGAACCGATGACAAGATGGTCAAATATCTCAAGTATAAAGAGTATGATTTTGAAGTGCTTAATGACTCAGATAGTGACATTGCCAGAGACTGGTCGGTGCAACTGACGCCGACCATAATGGTATTTAAAGATGGTGAACTTAAACATTACACCACCGGGTTTACCAGTCTGCCGGGCATGTGGTGGCGCATGCTATTTACATAAAGCCAGGGCTAAGCTGATAGCCTGAACTAGTTTGTCTGTTTGCCGTTAATCGATGCGGTGGTCAATTTCGATCACTGCATCTATCTCTAATCGGTTTTGAAGCTGATCTGATAGTTTTCATTAATGGTGAACTTGAGTGTCGTCCCTAGTTCTGCCAATGGACTCTCGTCGCCGATGTAACTTAATTGCCCCTGTGCCACGGTATCTCCTGACTCTGAGAACAGTTGGTAAGAGATCAATCCAATCTGCTTTTGTGGGGAGAAATAGATCGATTGGTGGCTTCTCGGTTTGATGGCCGAGAAGGAGAGGTTATTCGATGGTAAAGAGAAGTTTAACGCCGAGTAGCTCTTATCAGACTGGTTATCAACCACGACCCTCGGCGATAGGAAATGATAAGCGATGGCGCTCATCATGATTAATAAACAAAAGGTAAAAGCTATTTTTCTCTTCATTGAAGCAACTTTTGTGATGATGACTTCCCCAGATTAAGCTATTTTCCCTCTGCTGTGAAATCTATTGGGGTCGAAAGGGCTGAGGTTAGCGCTGGTTTTTGTGCCAGTGATTATCTCACTCACCAGTTTGCCGGAGATAGGCCCCTGACTCAGCCCCATCATGGAATGCCCTGTCGATACCGTTAGGTTAGTGTATGGGTGACAACGACCTATGATTGGCAATCCATCGGGAGAGCAGGGTCTGAAGCCTGACCAGAATTGGCTTTGATCGATATTTTCAGCCTTGAATGCGGGCAGGTAACGACCCACTGACTTTAGTAATCCCTTAATCCTGTTCTGGCTGATGCCTCTTCGCTCCTGATTGGCCAGTACACCCAGCTCCATGGTGCCACCGAAGCGGATCTCATTGTTAAATGGCGTGACGGCGACTTTTGCTTCGCTCAATAGGAAGGGGGTCTTACAGTCGAAAGTCGCGTGAGCATGTCGCTTACTGGGCACGTTACTTAAGGTGATGCTGATCCCTTTCCCCGGCTGAACGGGGAGTTTCAACCCTAAGGTTTTACCCATTCGTCCTGACCAGGCACCACTGGCAAGAATAAACTCATCGGCTTCAATGACCCCCTTTGCTGAACCTTTAATATAGTGTGCCGAGATAAGCTTTTTGGCTTTATTCTCGACATGGGGAGTATCTGCATGGGGAGCATTGGAAGGGCTGGAGACCGGTTCGGTATTAAAGGTCGTGACCTCTGCGTGCTCAATAAATTCCACCCCCCGGGATTCAAGATAGGCTCTTAAACTGCAGAGTAACTCATAGGGGGTGATGTGCGCATCTTCCGAGTAATGGGCACCGCCTATGACATCGAAATCAATATTCGGCTCTAAACATTTAAGCTCATTTGGGCTGAGCATCTTTGCTTTCAGTCCTAGTTTATTGGCCTGTTTGACGGTTTCGGCCTCCTCCTTTAATCCTTTCTCTGTCTTATAAAGCATTAACAGACCTTGCTGATGGAACTCAAATTTAAGGGCCTCTTCTGCATTGAGCTCTTCATAGAGGGCTAAAGATTTAAGGTTGATAGCTAAGATGGCTGCTTGGGTATTTAAGGTGTGTTGCTTGGTGCATTTTTTAGCGAAGGACCAGAGCCAGTGTAAAAAGTCGAGGTTGAGGCTCGGGCGCACGAAGAAGGGGCTCTGAGGGTTTAACATCCATTTTAAGCCTTTTTGTATCATACCCGGCGCTGCCAGCGGAACGAAGTGACTGGGCGTGATATAGCCGGCATTACCGAAAGAGCAGGCCTTGCCAATCTCTCCTTTATCTATGACGACCACTGACTTGCCAGCCTTGTGCAAGTAATAAGCGCAGCAGAGTCCGATAATCCCGCCGCCTATTACAGCCACCTCTTTGTTTTCATTTCGATTAGATTCTGGTTTCATCATCAATGTCCGAGGGAGTCCATGGTAGATAAACTACCTTGGGTGGGCGGTTAAAGATTGTTCTGAATCAAATTTTAATCAGAAAGTGAGTTAACATGAATTATTTTGTAGATGAACACGGTCTGTTAATTCAATGTAACTACAAAGTTGTTGGTTTTGGCGCTTATCCTATAGTGATAAGGTGGTCGAGGCCTGATATGAAACCGTATTCGTTATTGAGTTGGGGAAAGTCGCATGGGTAGAGTCATTTCATCATTATCTGAACTAAGTTCTGTGATTATCAGGAGCCTGGCTCTGGTTCTTGTTTTTAACTTTAGTCTGTCGGTTAGCGCCGAGCCGTTAAAAGTGGGGGAGATAGCGCCAAACTTCACGATCAATCAAATCGATAACGCGCCTTTCAAACTTAGCGAGTTTAAGGGGAAGCAGTCAGTCTATCTGATCTTTTGGAATACCTGGTGTGGCCACTGCATGAAGAAGGTGCCTCAGCTGATGGCTATTGAGCGTGAGTTCGGTGATCAGGTTAAGTTACTTGCCATCAATACCAGCTGGAGTGATTCTTTAGCCGAGATATCTCAATTTCAGGCCCGATTTGAGGCTAATTACGCTATCGCCTTCGATGATAATGCCGAAATTACCCACAGATACGGGGTTATGGGCACACCTACAGGTTTCCTCGTCGATATCAATGGGGTGATAAAACAAGTGGATGGGATAACCCATACGTTGGCGGCCAATATAGAACAGTGGAATCAAACCTCAGACAGTGAAGAGAAGCCCGTGGCGTTAGCGGGGGTGGTGTGCGATAAGGACAGCGTATGTTAGAAAAAAGTCAATTAGAAAATAGTCGGTTAGCAATGCAAAAAACTTCATTGCCTAGTGATAAGAGCCTCTCATCTGCCGGGAAGGCTAAGTGTGAGAATGAGTCAATCAAAGCTGCACTTGTC
>SDWK01000349.1 GCA_004195335.1 Shewanella sp. | reverse complement strand
GATTATATCAAGCCTTGAATACAAAATACGCTAGTAATATTAAGAGTTATTAATTGCGCCTAGGGTCAGTCTGAGTAGACTGATAACTCTCCCGCATGCCCTATAAATATTGAGAAGAGTTATGACCGATAGATATGCCGTTTTTGGAAATCCGATAGCCCACAGTAAATCACCTCTGATCCATGGGATTTTTGCGGATGAAACTGGGCAACTATTGGAATATGAAGCCATACTCGCACCAAAAGAGGGTTTTGAGGCCTGCTTGAAACAGTTTTGGAGTCAAAATGGCAAAGGGGCGAATGTAACCGTCCCCTTTAAAGAGCAGGCGTTTAGTATATGCGATGAGCTGAGTGAAGAAGCAAGGTTGGCTGGTGCCGTTAATACTTTGACCTTACTCGATAGCGGCAAAGTTCGTGGTGATAATACCGATGGCTTGGGCCTGGTTGCTGACTTATCAAGAAATATAACTAGTCTGAAGGGGAAGCGAGTACTTCTTCTTGGTGCTGGTGGAGCAGCAAGAGGCTCTGTGTTGCCACTTCTGAATGCGGGTTTACTCGTTTATATACACAATCGAACACATGAGAAGGCACAGACCTTAGCCGAAATCTTTACGCCTTATGGTGATGTAAAGGCGTTATCTGCTTCTGAGCTTCTTATCCCATTCGATATCATCATAAACTCAACGTCCTCTAGCCTTAGCGGTGACGTGCCGCAAATACCCACCTTAGTGATTGGCGTTAACACAGCTTGTTACGACATGATGTATAGCAAAGAGATCACTTCCTTTAACCGCTGGGCATTGGAGCATGGTGCATCTCTGGTTATTGATGGCTTAGGTATGCTCGTTGGGCAGGCGGCAAAAAGCTTCGAATTGTGGCGTGGTGTGACTCCAGAAGTTAACACTACAATTAAGGTACTAAGAGAGAAGATAGCAAACGAATGAACCAGAGTATTTTATTTCCAGATCTACAAGAATGGGATCAAAAGCTGCAAGAGATCCATTTTCCGGTTCAAGTTCAGGGGGCGAATATTGAGTGCCGAGTGAGGCTGACGCGTCTGGCTCAACTCGAAGGAAGAGGTATTATTGATGAGGAAGATGCGCTGAAGGTTTTCGATGCCTACCGTTTCGATATCGAAGATGAAATTGAGATGCTCATCGAACTGGAATCATTCGACGAGCAAGGCCGACTCGTTCTCAAGTAAAGATCTTAACTTAAATAACAAAGCCTATTAATGAAAGTGACTCTTGTTCTAGGGGGTAACCAAGGCTTCTAGTAGATATTCATTCTTCAGCCTGACGTAATTATCTGCAGATTGAGGTAAAAAGGCTAATTCTGCTTCGGTTAATGCACGAACTTGCTTAGCTGGGCTACCAACATATAAGTGGCCGCTCTTTAATACCTTACCTGGAGGAACTAAAGAACCCGCACCTAAGATAACGTCATCTTCAAGTATTGCACCATCAAGAATTATTGCGCCCATGCCAACGAGTATGCGGTTACCCACAGTGCAGCCATGCAGCATAGCCTTATGGCCAATAGTGACATCGTCACCAATAAGTAAGGGGTTGCCATCAGGTTTGGCTGCCGACTTACGAGTGACATGTAAGACTGAACCATCTTGAACATTGGAACGTTTACCGATTCTAATATGGTTAACATCACCGCGAGCGGCTACCAAAGGCCAAATGCTTGCATCATCATCAAGGGTGATGTCTCCTACGAGCACGCAAGCTTCATCTACATACACGTTATTCTTAAGCTCAGGAATGATTCCTTTATAAGAGCGTAATGACCTGTTGTTTTTCAAGATAGTCATCAATAAAAGTCCTTAAAATAGCGGTTTTCGGCATTATAAAGCTTAAAAAGTGGCTAGTCAGGATGTTTTATCGACAAACGGCAAGGAAACAGCACTTTTATTAATAAAATCCCTTGTGCTCTGCCTAAAACTCCCTATAATTCGCTCCCACTGACACGGCACAGCAGGCCAACGAGTTAGCGTTAAGCTAGAGCGTACGGGACTTGCAGCAGTATCGGTTAACTCTTTTAATAGAGAGTTAGAGTTTAATCTCTTCGGAATTAGACTCAGGTGACAAGCGCTTTAAGGGCTTCGGGTTTTGACTTCTGATTAAGAAATCACCGCTTGGAAAACTTGTTAAAATAAGCGCTTGACGCCGACACTGGAGAGTGTAGAATACGCCTCCTCAAGCCAACGACCTAGCGT
>SDWK01000621.1 GCA_004195335.1 Shewanella sp. | reverse complement strand
ACCGATTGGTATTAAGTGAATAAAACTTAGCCAGTTGAATGCTAATCAGTTATGTTTAAAGTATCACTGGATTAGGTAATCGAAGGGCAAAACCTGATTTACGTTATGGAACAGTTAGAATTTTTTGAGATCCCCAGCCCCTGCATCGGTATCTGTCAGACTGATGCGAGAGGGTATTGTAAGGGGTGTTTGCGTAATAGAGATGAGCGCTTTAATTGGCTCGAATTTTCTGATGCTAAAAAATATGATGTTATCCGTCTATGTAAGCAACGTAAGCGTCGCCGGCAGCTTGCGATATTAAAGGCGAAAAAAGCCCAGTTGCTACAGCAAAGAGCCACGATAAACTCATCGTTAGATTTTGGAGTCAATGATGAGGTTGAACTCGATTCACTGGTTGATGATGTTAATCTGGGGTGATTCGGCTAGGTTATATCCGTTTAATCATATAGCCGTGCATTGCCGTTAACCCGTTTCAGAGGCATTAAGATGACTCTGCTTTATTTGCTTTTACCCGCTGTTGGCCAGATGAGTGTGAAGCAGGTGTATCCATCTCGGCTCTCAAGCGTCACTTTACCGTTGTGACGTTCCATTATCCGCTTGATGATTGCCAGGCCTAACCCGTGGCCTTTGTTGCCATTCTGTACCGACTGACTGCGGTAGAAGGGCTCAAATATTTTACCTTGGTCTTCAAGCGGTATTCCTTGGCCATCGTCCGTAACAGAGAGTTGTACCTGCTTCTGGGTCTGCTTTATCACAACCTGAATAGATTGACGTCCGAATCGTTGAGCATTGGTGATTAGGTTTTGTATTGCTCTTTCGACGAGAGAGGGATCACCCATGAGATAGACGGGAATATCGCTGTTTTCAAACTCAATTGGCGCACTGACGGTCGATGATAGCCTATCGACGGTTTGTTTAGTTAACACGCTGAGATCGCAATGTTCGAGTTGCACCTCTTTTCGCTGTGATTCAAGACTCGCGTAGGTTAACAGCTCCTGCAGTAGGTTCTCCATCTCCTTCACATCTTGCTGCATATCGTTCAAAAAATCTGTTCTGCGTTGTTCGTCAGAATCTGGCTGACAATATTGCGGCATTAAGGCTAAGGCAAACTTCAGTCTGGCAAGTGGGGTACGGATCTCATGGGAAACGGCATTAGAAAGGTGCTTCTGGTTCTCGATAAGGGTACTGATCTGCTGTGCCATCTCGTTAAAGGTAACAGCCAAAGGCAGCACCTGAGAGCGAGAGGATAAGGTTATCTGGGTGTTCCAATTTGCCTGACCAAACTCCTTGGTAGCATTTCTCAGGGTTTTAAGGTCCCTTGATAATGGGCCAACCCAGATGAGGGTAATAAAGGCTAAAGAGAGATAGAAAAAAAGGGTAAATAATCCGCGTAATCTCTTTCGGGGATCGATCTCTATAGGCCCGGCGACTAAGATCTGCTCGTTCACTTTAATGAAGTGCAACTCATGGTCATCGTCTTGCTGTGTGATTAGCACCCTGTTGTCTGCCAGTGAACCTTGGTTCGACATTGCTATTTGGCTGGCATCAAATAGCTTAATGGGATAATCAGGGTTTTGTGCTAATTCTTGAAGGTAGAGCTGGCGCTGATCTTCCGGAAGTTTAGCCAGCAGTTGCGCTAATGCAATGAATGGTGCATCCAATGCGCCATTCTCATCTACATTATTCTGCCAAATGCTATCGAGTGTCCAACCTACACCTAAAACACTGAGGCTTAGTAGCAGGTAAAGACTAATAAAAAGTCGTTTCAATTATCTTTCCATAATCAATATGTTGAACTGTACCTCGATAAAATCCCCGGAGAAATAGCGCTAGTTACTCCATGCTTCAGGAGCAAATAGATATCCTTGACCCCACACGGTCTTGATTCTAAAAGGCGTCTCGATACTATCGCCCAATTTCTTTCTCAGACGGGAGACCCTGACATCGATTTTTCTATCTTTACCGTCAAAATCAATATTCAGTAGATACTGATAGATATATTGGCGGCTCAATACTTGTCCGGCCTGTGAAGCTAACAACCATAGCAGTTCAAACTCATGGCTGGTTAGATCAACTTCGATATCACCGAGTCTAATAGCCTGTGTGTGTGGGTCGATGCTTAATTTACCGAAGCTTAAGCAGTGAGACTCAACTTTAGGAGGCTTAGCTGTACGACGCAATAGGTTATTAATTCTGGCGATCAGCAATGCGGGTTCGACAGGTTTAA
>SDWK01000616.1 GCA_004195335.1 Shewanella sp. | reverse complement strand
GGTAAAGATAATGTTAACCATAAGGCCTGTATATTTGTAAATAACAACACTAGTCCTTTGATTTTCCTGTTACTTCTTCCTTATAATCTTCCAATAGTTTCTTTTCAATCTCAACGATTCGTTCAGCAAATACTCTATTTCTTCTTATCTCAGCACGGACCTTGCGACAGGCATAAATAACTGTGGAATGATCCCGACCGCCAAAGGAGTCCCCAATGGCAGCGTAGGTTGAGCCAGTCAGCTTTCTGCTAAGGTACATCCCGGCTTGGCGAGCAACTACCAGGGGACGGGCTTTGGTTGCTCCTGGGAGCGCTTCCAAGGAGACACCATAGGCAGCACACACTTCCTTTTGGATGGCTTGCATGGAAAGTCTTTCCGGTCTAGGAGTGGTGTTTCCATGGATGGCAAAAGATCTCTCTTTCAGGCTCGGAAGACTGCCCTCCTTTTCAACAATCGCTTGCAACTTTTCTACAAAGTCCTTGATCTCGTGAAAATTAAGCGGCCCATGTTCTGCAAGATAGCGGCAGATCTCTTTAGATGACGGCATCTTACTGGCGCCGAGGAAGGTTTCGATTACTTGGTAGCAACCGTCAATATCCGGCTCTTGAATGCGTGCTATCAATCCCCAGCCTAACCGAGAGCGAAGGCCTAGGGAGAGATCGGGGACCTGGTGAGGAAGGCGAGTGGCAGTAAACACCATTCTTGTCCCCACGTCGTAGCACCAATTAAATATTTCTCTGAGATGTTGCTGGAAATTTCCCTCAGGAGGCACTTGATGGACGTCATCCACCAACAGAACCTTGAGACCGCCCAGGGTCTGCCAGAGTGCTTCGTATGGGGAAGGCGGTATGGAGGGACCGAAGACAAGGAGATTTCGACAACTGAGATAGGCGACACTGCCATCATTTTTGGCCTGCCAATCATTGCCGATAGCGTGGAGAAGATGAGTCTTGCCTAGTCCCGGAGGCCCTTCAATAAACAGAGGATTGAAGGCGGCATTGGCGTCCTGACAGACATCCTTGGCTGCAGCAAAGGCAAAGCGGTTAAAGGGAGCTAATACGTAGTTCTCAAAGGTCTGCGAGGTCTGGAAGGTTGTCGCAAGCGGTACATTGCCGATGAATGGGCGCTGGGTTTTGGAGGACTTGCCCTGACCATCAGGCTTTTGCAGGAGAAGCCGGACACCGCTATCTATCATGCGGCAGGATGATTGCATGAGTGCAAGGTAATGTTCCTCAATCCAGTAATAATGGAATCGGCTGGGGGTCTGCAAGACAAGGTGGCCGCTTTGCAGGGTAGTAACCTTGAGAGGCTCTATCCATTGCTGGAACTGCTCAGCGGTCAGAGTCTGTTTCAAAACCCTGCGTGCCTCGGGCCACAGGGAGTCCATGGGCAAACCTCGTTTCCAAACCGGCTTCGCCTGCTGTGGCGAAAGCTGCCGAGGGAGATATCCATACTAACGGGATTGGGGTTGTGACCTATATCCTTATAAACTCATTGATTTCTCTATAGGAATCTGTTCGTTACTATAGAGAAAAACAGTTCAAAATTCAACGGATTTTTTACCTTAGAGAATCGCCTCTTCCGAGGCGGACTTCATTTTTGTCTTGACAAAAAGATGAAGCTGAAATAAACCTTCTGATAAACAATGTGAAAAAATGTTTTTTCTCGAGGTGGCTTAGTCACCAATCCCCCAAAAGCGTTATTTGGTCTCCGTTCGCACCATTTTACGCTTATCAAAGACATCCTAGCGTCTTGAAACCTAGCTATGTGAGTTTTTTGCCGAAGCGCTGAACAGAGACATAGTTAGGAAGCTATTAGTATGTGCGGGCGATAGTTATTTTTCTGCCTTCTAACTTACCATTCCCGACAAGTTCCAGGTAGTGGAAAATGTTGCACTTCCGGGGCCTGGATCCAGATAAATATTATTATTCCAGTCTTTGATGGACAAAAGGTCCGAGGCTTAGAAATATAGACACATTCTGAAAAAAAATATAGTCCAAAGGAGGTGATGACGGCAGCGATCAAATGACTACACCATAACACCTGTAAGAACATTCATATCAACCAAGGAGGTAAGGAGGTTTCAATGGCTTATGATGCAGTAAAGATGGCAGACTGGCAGATCTCGGAAGCGGCTGAGAAGAATATGCCTACCCCCGATGAATGGCGGGAAAAGCTGGCCCTGGAGCAGGACGAGATCATCCCTATGGGAAGGTTGTGCCGATTAGAC
>SDWK01000615.1 GCA_004195335.1 Shewanella sp. | reverse complement strand
GTGGTAGGTATCATCAAAATCCTGTAAAATATATTGACCCCCTCTTCCAACGATAACGGCATTTCCATCCGTGGCAATCTTGGGTATGATTAAGTTTAGCAATTCAAGATACTTAAATCCATCAATATGTCTCTCTTTATCACTTAAAGGGAGTTCCATTAAGCTCGTTCCAAAAGGATTCAGCCTGGAGATAAATCTTTTCATTTTGTCGCCCGGTTCCGCTTCAAAGATTTTTTTCCCATCGGAAGAAAGATATACCTCCACTACAGCTCTTTCGATGATGTCTTCATCAGCATAATAATACCCCAAGGTATCGGCAAGGCGTCTACCAAGTATTTTCCCTTCAGCCCCAAATTGGCGGGATATGGTGATAACAGCCATGGCTATTCCCTTTCAAATGTCCTTAAGACTCCTTAATTATCGTTGTTTCCTCAACGTCGAATGGGGAAATTATCGTAACCTGCTCTCTTATATATCACATATAGTAATTAATGCCAGAATTTTTTAGTTTGAAATCCTCGATCCAAGGCCTGTGCTTACTGCTGATATGTTTGAAAGTGTCAATAAGAAAACAGTTGTCCATCCCTTGTTCAAGGTAGGTTTATCGTTATTAAAAAGACTCCCTGAAGCGACGCGACTTAATAGCGACGGATGATCATGCTGATATACGCGGGTTGGCTACCGCAAGACTTGTTTTCGTCGCGGAGCTTCCTCTGTATATGATCGGGAGTTTCAGATTCCCATATCCCCACACACCGGATTGCCGACTTCTCCAACGCCATTGGCCTCTTTTATTTCTCCGATATTTCTTGGATTGGCAAAGGTATCTGTGCATTTTATGATTTCAGAAAGAAATCTTCTGTTTTCAATAATTGAAGGTTCAGGATCGAAATCAAGCAATTTTAATTATACAGAACCGGAACAAACAAAATCCTTCTAAAGACAGACCAATTATTAATCAAGCGGTCCAACCGTCCACCACTGATATGGCATGTCCTCTCAGCCGGGGTTTTACAAAACTAACTGTCTATAATTGAGGAACTCCTTCTATTGAGGTTTTTATCGTCTTTTGAGATGGTAAAGTTGATGTTATGGAGATAATCAAGAAGCGTTGTAGGAGAATGTTGAAACTCTGAGGTTCGATTCTGATGACTCTTTTGTTCATCACAGGGATTGCTGAGAAGATTCAGATTTTTCCAGCGAGTAAGATAATATTCAATCATAGCCGGCAATTCGGTAAATACGGTGACCCCCGGATCTGGATTTTTGTAACTCGAATCTTTCAGGTTTTTTGAAGAAAGCGTCTGACTCTTATAAAAATTCTCGATGAACATCAATTCAGCCGGGATTCTAGCCTCTATGCCGGTTCTGGTCATCATTTTTACAATCCACCTGATCCATGCTTTTCCCATACGGGCCAGAACATAGGGGACAAATATATTTTTAGGTGTTTTAATTCCAAGTTGCGATTTGATGCTGAAGATGAGTTGCGCCAGTTCCACGGGCTCAGGGTCGACAAAATGATAGGTCTGGCCGGAAAATTCCTCACGCCTGTCAATAATATAATGGATAAAGGGGGGCAATTTCTTATTGTTAGTATAGGAATGTACGACTCCTGTTTTGGTCGGCATCAGGGGTAGAGACTGATTGGCAATAGAAAAAAGCAGACGATGAACACCCTGAATTTTATGGTCATGCTTGCCGTAAACCAGTGCCAACCGAATTATGGTGTAATCTAGCCCCTGTGTGTCTCCCAAATGCTTGAGGGTAAGTTCTGTCATCAATTTGGACTTGGGGTAATTGGCAAGATCGCCTGTCAAAGGCAAATGGTCCTCCTCGGTGAGGTTCTCGCCGGGGGGCAGAGTGGCAGCAGTACTGATATGGATATAGGGAATATCTAGTTTAAGCGCTACTTTGGCCAGATTGATGCTGCCCAAATAATTGGTTTCAAATGCCATTTGCGGGCTACTGTCGATAGGAGCAAGGGCAGCATTGATGATGAAAGTCGGATGGTAATTCCGGCAATATTGTTTAATATCGTCGAGTACTCGCAGACTCAGTTTTTTGCTACTGGGGGCAAGAACCTCTGTATCTTGGGATGTCTTCTTGTAGAAATGAGTCAGTGCACCACCGATCAAACCGGAACCGCCGATCAGAACACCAAGCCGCTTTGAAGTGATGGCACTTTTTCCTGATGGCTTCATTTTTATCTTCCTGACGTGGTGAGAAT
>SDWK01000353.1 GCA_004195335.1 Shewanella sp. | reverse complement strand
TTTTCATTTTTATCACCTCTCTTCTCCTATTTCATTTTTTCTCCTTTCTCTCTACTGATCTTCCTCTTCCAGTAGGCTCAGGTATGTCTCTATAGCGTCCCTGATAAGTTCGCTCTGAGAAATGCCAAGTTCCTTAGCCTTTTTTTTTAGAGCCATTAACTGCTCTGGGCTTGAGTAAAAAGTGCTTCCAACTGAGAACGTTTTTTATCCGTCATTAATAATGCGTCTTTACTCATAGTAATAAAATTGGCTAAATTTTTAGTAATAGCTTCAAGACTATCGTCAGTATCAGACAGTTCAGAGCCCACCTTGTTTATGTCAGCTGTAAGTCTATTTATTACACTTTCTAACCGGCTGTCTAACAAATTGCGGAACTCTGTATGGTTATCTGCCAGTTGAACCGTTACCCTGGATTCCATCTCAGAGATCATGGTTACAACTTCTTCCTTGAGGCGCACCTTATCCTTTTCATGCAAGCGGTAATTGGACCACCCACCATAGCCGACAAGTAGTACCGCAATTGTAACCACCGCACCTAGCGACCAGTAGACGGCATAAATCAAATCGTCTTGATAGCTTTTTATCAATTCGTTTTGAGTGCGTAAGACTAACAGTTCATTTTTTAAGGTTACAGAATCAGAAGAGCTGATAACTTCATTACTGAGGGTGGGTGTTGCAGGGGCAGGTTGAGTAGTATTTTCAACAAGTGCTGGCACCTCTGCTACAACGGAAATCTCGGGAACAGGCTTGGCCTTTTCCTCTGGTTTTTCTACCGCCTGGGCAAAGGTTGTCGTTAGCAATAGCGCAATGAAGCATGCACCTATAAATGATTTCAAAATGACCCTCCTCGTAATTATCTCAATAACAGTTATTTCTGTCAGAAAAGGCTCTGCTCAATGAAAGCTCAAATTATCCCAAAACCTCCAAACAAGTATATTTATAATACCGCTTCCCCGTAATAATCCGGTCCAACTTCCGCCGCCACCCAAGTTCCTCAATCGCTGGCGCCAGCTTCGCCATCTTACTCCCCAAACTCATAACCTCATAATCGAGTGTCGGTAGCCGGTTCGCCTTGCCAATCATCTTCATCGCGGCCATCAGATCGACGGTCTGGCCCCGCACATACTTGAAGCCATCATCATCGATGCTGATATCAATCTCCAGTTCGAGCTTGTCGTCATTCACCAGCGCAAACAGATAGCTGACCAAAACCTCGGCCTCTTTACCCGGTTGAAGCATAAGCTTGTTGGTCTCTTTAACTTCGATCTCGTGAACCAGGTCATTCACCGGAATCCCGATTAAATGATGCAGCAACCGCAAACTGGACTTGCCATCCAGTTGCCTGTCGGCCTGTTGGGCCAATCGACCGATATCGATCGTCATCTTGATATCATGTTTTTGCCCAGAAGCCGAAACCATTGTCTGCTGAGCAAAATAACTCTCGACCATCAGGTCGTAAATTTGCCACGAAAGATCGTCATCAAACACCTTAACCAGCTTCACCTGTCGCTGGGTTTACGAAAAAAGTGCCTCTCCCAGAGTTATTGAGTTTTTATCCGTACCCATATTGGGAATAATAATACCCATTATGGGTACGGATAACGGTTTTTTGAAAAAAGGGTTAAGTCTGACCTTCAGAAATGACGCATCGATTCTCGTGAGGCTTAACTAAGTGGCTATTGCCTCATATTGTGATGCAATAACCCATGCCTTCTCTCCCCCCTTGAACCACAGGGAACGATCCTATAGACTCGGGCCATCCTCAAACCGAACGAGTAATCAATGCGTATCCTTCATACCTCAGACTGGCATCTCGGGCGTCAGTTTCATAATCTCTCCCTGCTCGCTGACCAGCGCCACGTTCTGGATCAGATTGTCGCTATCGTGCGTGACCAGCTGGTCGACGTGGTGGTGGTGGCTGGCGATATTTATGATCGTTCGGTTCCTCCGGCGGCGGCGGTGGAGCTGCTCGACGAAACAGTTCATCGCATCTGTCATGAACTGCAGGTGCCGTTGATCCTCATCGCTGGGAATCACGATGGCCCGCAGCGATTGGCTTTTGCTTCGCGTCAACTGGCCGGGGCCGGTCTGCACGTGGCGGGTCCGCTGTGGGACGTGCCACAACCGATTATTCTTGCGGGGGATGCTGGCGAAGTGGCTTTTTACCCGGTCCCCTATGCCGAGCCTGCCACCGTCTGTCTCTTATACACATCTGACGCTGCCGACGAATA
>SDWK01000509.1 GCA_004195335.1 Shewanella sp. | reverse complement strand
GTATAATCCTATCCCTATCCCTGCGGTGTATCCGCATTTTTTTGTAACTAATGTGAAAAAGAAATAATGACCACTCTCTGGATTTTTATTGCGCTTTTTGTGTTAGTCAGCCTTGTGCTGATTTGGTTTCCACACTTTCGTCAGCAAAAGATGTTGCAAGCGGAAGAAGCAGGAGTACGCAAACAAACAAACCTTGATCTATTTAACATTCGTCTTGCTACATTAGAAAAAGAGCTCACAGATGAACTGTTAGATAAAGTTGAATTCGATGCTCTTAAGAAAGAGTTAGAGATAAGTTTGCTTCAGGATATGAAGCAAGGTGATGATGAATCTTTAGTCCATAAGGTTAAGCCTAAAGGGCTATTATGGCCGATGGTGATGTCTATTGTCATTATCGGAGTATCCGGATACTTTTATACAACTCTGGGTGCATACGCAAAACTGAATCAACCTCAACCAGGTGGCCCTCACGCAGGCATGAGTCAGGAACAGGTTATGCAGCAGCGTCTACAGATGATGGAACAGCAAGCCAAATCTGAACCTGAAAATAGCCAACTATTGTTTAGCTTGGGGCATAGCTATATTTCAGCCAGTCGCTACGATGACGCGGTAAAGGCTTTCGACAAGGCTATAGTGCTAGTGGGAAATCAAGCCGAGTTACTTGGCCCAAAAGCAACGGCTATGTATTACAAAGCTAATCAGCAAATGACGCCAGCAATTCGAGCGGTTATCGATCAATCTTTATCGCTTGATCCAGAAGATCCATCAACATTGTTATTGGTGGGTATGGATTCGTTCTTCACCGCTGATTACCAAACAGCCATCGACTCTTGGCAGATAATTCTTGATAGCGAGCGAAAAGATGTCGACCGCAGCGCCATCATCAATGCCATCGATAGCGCTAAAATGAGAATGGAATCTGAAACAGGTGAAATGCCTAATGATGCAGCTCAAGTTAAGAGTGTAGCCAAGACAGTTAATGTAGAAGTATCTGTATCTCCTGAGCTACTTGAGCAAGTTGGTAGCTCAGATATGCTATTTATCTTTGCACGCAGCACAGAGGGGCCTAAGGTTCCATTAGCGGCAGTAAAGGTTTCGGCTAAAAGCCTACCGACTACTATCACCTTGGATGACACCACCTCTATGGGTGGAAATGCGAAACTAAGTGGTGCTAAGAATGTCGAGATTATAGCGGTGCTATCTAAGCATGGAACCGTTAAGCCTCAAAGCGGAGATCTTCAAGGACGTCTGGCAATGGTGAAAGTGGGTGACACAACTCAACTCTTAATAGATACAATAGTTGAGTAACCCTAGTGCATTTATATACTAAAGGTCTGCTTATGCAGACCTTTTTTGTTTACTCACATTGTTATAGACATAAAAAAACCGGCTATATGCCGGTTATTTAGCTCTCAAAGAGAGCGATAACAAGATTACTTAGACATGAAGTCGATAGCGTTCTTGTAATCTTCATCTGTACAGTCGGTACACATTCCACCTGGTGGCATAGCGCCTTTACCAGTTTTCACTGTAGATACTAGAGTCTCTAGACCTTGAGCAAGACGAGGGGCCCAAGCCGCGGCGTCATGCGCCTTTGGAGCACCAGCGACACCCATACTGTGACATATTTGGCATGCCTTATCGTAAACAGCCTTACCTTCTTGTGCTGATACGTTTGCAGTCAAAGTCAATGCAGCGAAAGCAGTCATTGCTAACAATTTTTTCATTTTAGATGTTCCTAATGCAAATACTAACAAAGCTTATTGCTGCCCTTTTACCTGACTAAGAGATAAGGCAGACTATTTATTTAACACCTACAGAATACATCAAACTTCGACAAATCTCACCTTTTTGTGACTCCTATCAAACCTTGCGTACTATTAGAAGGACTTGAAACACAAAACCAATACTATATTAGCAAATGTTGAAAAAGTTCAGTTACTCTTGTTAAAAGATTCAATTTTCGGAAGCATATCAAATTGCTGACAGATAGAATCAACCATTACTAAACCCCTAAATGGGATTGTGTTAATATCTCTTATGTTAACATTCGGCTTGATATAGAGGACTCAGTGGTAGAACAAAAAATAGCAAAAACCCTGCTTTCAGCCAATCAATTGACCTGTATTCGCGAAGAGCGAATTCTGTTTGATGAACTTAGTTTTGAAATTACAGCTGGTGAGATAGTTCAGATAGAAGGACCAAACGGCTCAGGTAAAACCAGTCTACTTCGTATCTTAGCCGGTCTATCACGCCCGTATGCAGGCAATGTACATTATCAAGGCGAAGATATTACCCGAGCAAGGGATGAGTACAATGACGATCTCCTCTACCTTGGGCACCTTGCTGGAGTCAAGACGGAACTTACTGCAGAAGAAAATCTTAACTTCAATTTAAGGATTAGCGGTTATGATGAATTCGATACACGCGGTATTCTTGCCAAAGTTAATTTAGCTGGTTTTGAAGAAGCACTGGCAGGCCACCTCTCTGCGGGACAGCATAGACGTACTGCTTTAGCACGACTATGGCATACCAACTGTAAAATTTGGCTATTAGACGAACCTTTTACTGCGATTGATAAGAAAGGTGTTGAAGAGTTGGAACGCATCTTTCTGGCCCATGCCAAACGAGGTGGTTGTGTTATCTTGACTACCCACCAGGATATGGGAATTATCGGTGACGATATACTTCGCAAGATTAGTCTTGAATATCGCTTTGTATAAGGTTTCATAATGAAGAAAGGTATCAGTTTTAGACAGGCATTTTTTACACTTTTAAAACGTGACTTACAAATAGCAATCCGTCACAAAGGCGATATTTTTAATCCCCTGCTGTTTTTTATTCTGGTGGTGACTCTGTTTCCATTGGCTATTGGCCCAGAGCCACAAGTGTTGTCCAGAGTTGCACCTGGAATCATCTGGGTCGCAGCCCTGTTAGCCTCAATGCTCTCATTAGAGAGGTTATTTAAGGCAGACTTTGTGGACGGAAGCCTTGAACAGATGTTGTTAAGCCCACAGCCTTTGCCTTTAATGGTTTTGGCCAAGGTACTAGCACATTGGATTTTAACTGGAGTACCATTAATCTTAGTAGCCCCGCTACTAGCAGTATTACTGCATTTAGACAACAATAGCTACGGTGCTTTGATTAGTACATTAGCATTAGGGACACCGGTATTGAGCCTCTTAGGCGCCATAGGTGTAGCCTTAACGGTAGGATTACATAAAGGCGGTGTTTTATTAAGCCTACTGATCTTACCCTTATATATTCCAGTGCTCATCTTTGCAACCTCAGCAATTGATGCGGCGGGTTTAAATTTACCTTACAGTGGCCAACTCGCAATCATTGGTGCGATGCTGGTCGGTTCATTAATAATGGCACCTTTTGCAATTGGTGCATCGCTAAGAGTGAGTACTAACTAAAATGTGGAAATGGCTACATAGTTACGCGGATCCTGAACGCGCCTATAAATTATCTGGAAAACTCCTACCTTGGTTTGCCATGCTGGCAACTGCTCTAATCGGTATTGGCTCGGTATGGGGACTCGTTTTTGCACCAACTGATTACCAGCAGGGAGACAGTTACAGAATCATCTTTATTCATGTACCCGCCGCATCTATGTCCATGGCAGCTTATATGGCTATGGCAACATCGGCATTTGTTGGACTCGTCTGGCAGATAAAATCTGCAGACTGGGCTGCAGCGGCCATCGCCCCGATTGGAGCCGTCATCACCTTTATCGCATTAATCACTGGTGCGACTTGGGGAAAGCCTATGTGGGGAGCATGGTGGGTTTGGGATGCGCGGCTAACGGCTGAGTTGGTGCTACTTTTCCTATATCTCGGTGTTATCTCTTTGTACGCCTCTTTTGAGGACAAAGTTTTGGCCGCTCGAGCAGCAGGCATATTGGCAATAGTAGGTGTGATAAATATTCCAATCATTAAATATTCTGTTGAATGGTGGAGCTCATTACATCAACCATCAACCATCAGAATCACCGAAAAATCGACGATGTCGACAGATATGCTCTATCCATTGTTGATCAATATTTTCGGCTTTGGCTTGATGATAGGTGCGATCACATTAATTCGTTTCAGAGCAGAGATTTTAGCAAGAAATGGGATGCGCCCATGGGTTCGGGAACTTGCTAAGGCCGAAGGAGTCAAATAATGCAGTTCGATTCATTAGCAGATTTTTTTAACATGGGAGGCTACGCCTTCTACGTATGGTTAGCTTATGGTATTACCTTCCTATCGTTAGGTATGCTCGTAATACACAGCCTCAGACAGAAACGTAAGGTGTTGATTGGGATCTCAAAGAAGATTCAGCGAGAAGAACGCCTTAAAGAGAACCGGAGTACCAAATAGTGAACCCTAGACGTAAAAAGAGATTAGCACTGGCAGTTGCACTAATTGGCGGCGTAGCTGCAATAGCATCGCTATTGTTATATGCACTCAACTCGAACTTAAACCTTTTCTACACACCTACAGAGATTGTACAAGGCAAGAAAGATACTGGGGTTTTGCCGGAAGTTGGTCAACGTATCCGCGTTGGTGGAATGGTCACAGTAGGCTCTATGGTCCGTGACCCAGAAAGCCTTCATGTTGAATTTGCCGTTCATGACTCACTCGGTGGCGAAGTCATCGTTACTTATGACGATCTTCTTCCGGATCTGTTTAGAGAAGGTCAAGGTATCGTTGCTCAAGGCGTTTTAATTGAAGGCGGAAAACTACAGGCAACTGAAGTTTTAGCTAAGCATGATGAAAACTATATGCCTCCAGAAGTGGCTGAAGCCATGGGACAGACCCATGAGAAGCTGGACTATAATGAAGAGCAAAAAAGTAGCTATTAAGTAGCCACATCCTAACTCCTAAGAAGGCCTCGTAAGAGGCCTTTTTTATGCGTAACTTTCGATACTGTAATACCTGGTCTATAACTATATAAAGCCTTTAAAAGACAGAAACCATGCGATACCTCGTACTCTTGCTTATAATCATCCCACTCAAAATTATGGCTGCTTCAGTGTTAATCATTGAGAGTTATCATCAAGAGTATGATTGGGATAGAAACTACAATAAGGGCATAATTTCGATCCTTGGTAATGAACACGATTATCATCATTCTTATTTAGATACCAAGCGACTCCCGGAGACACTCTTTGCGATTCAAGCTGAACGAGCCTGGAAGCACTATAATAAGCTTAAACCGGATTTGGTTGTGCTAGCCGATGATAATGCCATCAAATTACTCCACGAGCGCTTTGAGGGGACGAATGTGCCGGTTGTTTTCCTCGGACTTAATACAAACCCCAGAACCTACAACTTACATCGCCAAAAAAACTTTACCGGCGTACTTGAAAGGCCACTCTTCAAAAGATCGTTGCTCTTAGCAAATCAGTTACTACTCGAAAAACCAAACAAGAAGTTTCTAGTACTTTTCGATAACAGCAAAACTACCATAGCGTCGCTGGCACAGGTCAGTCCCACTTTAGACAGTATTGAAATGGGAAAGATGAGCTTAGACTTCGTACTAACAAGTAACTTCAGTACATGGAAATCAAGTATCTCTGAAGCCAAATTAAATGGGTACGATGCGATATTCATCGGCCTTTACCATACGGTCATGGATGGTTCAGGAAACTACCTATCCCCTGAACATGTCATAGCTTGGACCAGAGATCATTCACCACTACCTCACTTTGGATTTTGGGAGTTTACTATTGGCGCCGAGAAGAACATTGGCGGTTATGTTTTAGATGGTTTTCTTCATGGTCAGCATGCTGGAAGGTTGATAAAAAAAATACTGGAAGGGGCGTCACCAAGTTCATTATCATTTGTATTCGACAGCAAAGGCTCTTACCTATTCAGTAAGAGTGGGGTAAATAAGTGGAAATTAAAAATCCCTGAAAAAATAATACAAAAAGCAAAATGGGTGGACTAGTAGAATTAAAAGGTCAGCACTAAATTTTACGCATAAAAAAGCCGGGGATTAACCCGGCTTTTTAAAATGAATACCTTAATTACTCAGCAGAATCATCAGCTTCAACAGCTTCAGCGTCTTCTGGGCGACCAACTAGTTCAATAAACGCCATAGGCGCTTTATCACCAGTACGTAGACCGCACTTAAGGATACGAGTGTAACCACCAGGACGTTCCTGATAGCGTGGACCCAATTCATTAAATAACTTACCTACGACTTCAGCGTCGCGAGTACGTGCAAATGCCAAACGGCGATTTGCAACACTATCACTCTTAGCAAGTGTTATCAGAGGTTCAACTACGCGACGCAGTTCTTTCGCTTTAGCTACAGTAGTCTTGATCACTTCGTGACGGACTAATGAGCTTGCCATGTTACGGAACATAGCTTGGCGATGACTGCTGTTACGGTTTAGTTGACGACCACTCTTACGATGGCGCATGACCTAATCCTTATTACCTAATTCTGTACAGTTCTGGACTTAAAGGTCGTCTGCTAAACTAGCTGGAGGCCAGTTTTCGAGACGCATACCTAACGACAGTCCGCGAGAAGCTAAAACATCCTTAATTTCAGTAAGAGATTTCTTACCTAAGTTAGGAGTCTTAAGCAGCTCAACTTCTGTGCGCTGTACCAGATCACCGATGTAATGAATCGCTTCAGCCTTCAAACAGTTGGCTGAACGTACAGTTAGCTCTAAATCGTCCACAGGACGCAACAGTATCGGATCGAACTCCGGCTTCTCTTCTTTCTGCTCTGGCTCAGTAACATCACGAAGTTCAACAAACGCATCTAACTGTTCAGCTAGAATAGTTGCAGAACGACGAATAGCTTCCTCAGGATCGATAGTACCGTTTGTGGTCATATCAATAACGAGTTTATCTAAGTCAGTACGCTGTTCAACACGTGCAGCTTCTACATTGTAGGCTATACGAGCGACAGGTGAGAAAGAAGCATCAACCAACAAACGACCGATAGGGCGATCATCGTCTTCGGTTTGTGCACGGGCAGATGCCGGTACATAACCGCGACCACGCTCTACACGAATTCGCATGCTGACATCATTATTACCAGTCAAATGACAGATAATATGGTCAGGATTCATGATAGTGACATCACCATCATGCGTGATATCTGCTGCAGTAACAGGGCCTGCGCCTGACTTACTTAACGTAAGCATAGCTTCGTCTTTCCCTTCGATCACTACTGCTAAACCTTTAAGGTTTAGTAGGATCTCAAGGATATCCTCTTGCACGCCTTCCTTGCTACTGTATTCATGCAGTACACCATCAATTTCCACTTCGGTTACCGCGCAGCCTGGCATAGACGACAATAGGATACGACGCAACGCGTTACCTAAAGTGTGACCAAAACCACGTTCAAGCGGCTCAAGTGTAACTCTGGCACGTGTTGGATTAACCTGCTCGATATCAACGAGACGCGGTCTAAGAAATTCTGTAACAGAACCCTGCATTGTGTCCTCTCTTTTGTGTTAACTTTACTTAGAGTAAAGTTCGACGATCAGCTGTTCGTTAATATCCGCAGATAAATCACTACGCTCAGGTAGACGCTTGAAAGCACCTTCCATCTTAGTGTTATCAACTTCAACCCATGTTGGCTTTTCGCGTTGAGAAGCAACTTCTAAAGCAGCAATAATACGCGCTTGCTTCTTAGACTTCTCACGAATGCTAATTACATCATTCGCAGACACTTTGAATGATGGAATGTTAACAACGCTGCCGTTTACCATAATAGACTTGTGGCTTACAAGCTGACGTGATTCTGCACGAGTTGCGCCAAAGCCCATACGGTATACAACGTTATCAAGACGGGTTTCTAAAATAGTAAGCAGGTTTTCACCAGTATTACCTTTTGTACGCGCAGCGTCTTTGTAGTAGTTACGGAATTGCTTTTCAAGCACACCATAAGTACGACGAACTTTTTGTTTCTCGCGTAGCTGAACGCCATACTCAGACAGACGGGTCTTACGAGCGCCGTGTTGTCCAGGTGCAGTTTCAAGCTTACACTTCGAATCGATTGCTCTCACACCGCTTTTTAGGAAAAGGTCTGTACCTTCTCTGCGACTGAGCTTGAGCTTGGGACCCAAGTATCTTGCCATGTTCTTTCTCCAACTATCCTATTAAAAACGACGTGTTATACGCGACGTTTCTTAGGAGGACGACAACCATTATGAGGGATAGGCGTCACATCGGTAATATTGGTTATCTTATAACCAACCGAGTTTAGTGCACGAATCGCTGATTCGCGCCCTGGACCTGGACCCTTTACAAAAACTTCTAGGTTTTTAACACCGTAGTCCTGAGCAGCAGTACCTGCACGCTCAGCAGCAACCTGTGCAGCAAAAGGAGTAGATTTACGTGAACCACGAAAACCTGAACCACCTGAAGTTGCCCAAGATAGTGCATTACCTTGACGATCTGTAATGGTAATAATTGTGTTGTTGAAAGACGCATGGATATGAGCCATGCCATCAGCAACCTGTTTACGTACACGCTTACGCGGAGAACGTGACGGAACTTTAGCCATTTCGGTTTACCCCGTTACTTTCTGATTGGTTTACGTGGACCTTTACGCGTACGCGCATTGGTCTTAGTACGTTGCCCACGAAGGGGCAGGCTACGACGGTGACGTATTCCACGGTAACAACCAAGGTCCATAAGACGCTTGATGTTCATGGAAACTTCACGACGCAAATCACCTTCTACAGTGTATTCAGCAACTGCTTCGCGCAGTATATCAATTTGAGCTTCGCTCAATTCCTTGATCTTAGCGTCTTCAGCAACAGAAGTAGACGCGCAGATTGCTCTAGCGCGAGTACGGCCTATGCCGAAGATTCCAGTCAATGCAATGACTGTATGCTTATGATCAGGAATGTTAATGCCAGCGATACGGGCCACTATGCACTCCTCAATAGTTAATGGTCATCTGTGAAAAGCCCGGTAGGATACTCGACAGACGACAGTTTTGCAAATAAAGTTTGATCAGCCCGAACAGGGCTGACCAAGTTTTTTTAGCCTTGACGCTGTTTGTGCTTAGGTTCAACACAAATCACGCGTACAACGCCACTACGTTTGACGATCTTGCAATTACGGCAGATCCTCTTCACGGAAGCTCGAACTTTCATTTCATCACTCCGAGAAAACTGTCTTAGCGACCAAAGCGATCTAAATTCGCTTTGTTAACTAGGTTAGCTTTCTTCATTACAGACTCATACTGATGAGACATCATATGGGTCTGAACTTGAGCCATGAAGTCCATGATTACGACTACCATAATAAGTAGTGAAGTACCGCCAAAATAGAACTGTACTTTCCACGTAATTAACATGAACTCCGGAATTAAACAGATAAAGGTAATGTACAATGCGCCTGCTAATGTCAAGCGAGTCATAACCTTATCAATGTAACGCGAAGTCTGTTCTCCAGGACGGATCCCGGGAATAAACGCACCACTCTTCTTCAAATTATCTGCTGTTTCGCGAGGGTTAAACACCAACGCAGTATAGAAGAAACAGAAGAAGATGATTGCTGATGCATACAATAATGAGTAGAGCGGTTGTCCTGGTGACACAGCAAGTGAAAAATCACTTAACCATGAAAGGGACTCATTTTGACCAAACCACTGTGCCAGTGTGCCTGGGAACAAAATAATGCTCGACGCAAAAATTGGAGGTATCACACCTGCCATATTTATCTTAAGTGGTAAATGTGTACTTTGCGCAGCAAACACCTTACGGCCTTGCTGACGCTTTGCATAGTTAACGACGATACGTCGCTGGCCACGCTCCACAAACACCACGAAATAAGTTACGGCAAATACAATAACTGCAATCAACAATAATACGAGTACGTTCAAGTCGCCTTGACGCGCCTGCTCAGCCGTTTGGCCGATAGCAGATGGCAGACCAGCAACAATACCTGCGAAAATTAAAATCGAGATACCATTACCAATGCCTCTCTCGGTAATCTGTTCACCTAGCCACATAAGGAACATAGTTCCTGTTACTAGACTCACAACTGCAACGAAATAGAAACCAAATCCAAGATTTACAACTAAACCCGGAACTAGGTTTGGTAGACCCGTTGCGATACCGATTGCCTGGAATGTACCCAGGACCAATGTGCCGTATCTGGTATATTGACTGATTTTCTTACGTCCTGATTCGCCTTCCTTTTTAAGTTCAGCGAGTGCAGGATGCACGACAGTCAACAATTGCATGATAATCGACGCCGAAATATACGGCATGATTCCCAATGCAAAGATAGAAGCACGTTCAAGGGCACCACCAGAGAACATGTTAAACATGCCTAAGATAGTCCCCTTCTGCTGATTGAACAGCTCTGCTAATACAGCGGCGTCAATTCCAGGAATTGGTATAAACGAACCGGCTCTAAAGACGATTATCGCACCAATCACGAACAGGAGGCGAGTCTTCAGTTCAGAAAATCCACCTTTCGCGCTTTTTGAATCAAGTCCTGGTTTTGCCATCGACGTATTATTCCTCGATCTTGCCACCGGCAGCTTCAATAGCTACACGTGCACCTTTGGTAACCTTCAGACCTTTAACGGTCACAGGGCGCTCAATGGTACCTGAAAGAACGATTTTAGCAAACTGTATGTTGCGAGTAACTAAATTCGCATCTTTCAGTGCATTTAAGTCGACAACATCACCGTTAACTTTTGCAAGCTCACTAATGCGAACTTCTGCTGTTACCATCGCACGACGCGAGGTAAAACCAAACTTAGGCAGACGAATCTTAAGTGGCATTTGACCACCTTCGAAACCGACGCGAACGCCGCCACCAGAACGAGACTTCTGACCCTTGTGACCACGGCCACAAGTTTTGCCAGTGCCTGAACCGATACCGCGACCTACACGCTTGGCTGCTGATTTAGCACCTGCAGCAGGTGATAGAGTATTTAGACGCATCTTATACTTCCTCCACCGAAACCATGTAGTAAACCTTGTTAACCATACCGCGAGTAGAAGGAGTATCTTCAACTTCGACAGTGTGATTAATTCGGCGCAGACCTAGACCTAGTAAAGTTGCACGGTGCTTTGGTAAGCGTCCGATTGAGCTTTTAGTCTGAGTTACTTTAAAAGTTTTCTTAGCCATGGTGCATTAACCTCGAATTTCTTTAACATTCAAGCCACGCTTAGCTGCGATTTGTGCTGGTGACTTCATGTGCACCAACGCATCTACAGTTGCGCGAACGATGTTAATCGGGTTAGTAGAACCGTATGCTTTCGACAGAACGTTATGAACGCCTGCTACTTCCAATACGGCACGCATTGCGCCACCGGCAATAATACCGGTACCGTCTGATGCTGGTTGCATGTAAACACGCGATCCAGTATGACGGCCCTTTACAGGGTGGTGCAGAGTACCATTGATCAATTCAACGTTTACAATGTTACGGCGAGCCTTTTCCATTGCTTTCTGAATTGCTGCTGGTACTTCACGCGCTTTACCATAACCAAAGCCGACCTTACCATTACCATCACCGACTACAGTTAGCGCAGTGAAGCTAAAGATACGTCCGCCTTTAACTACTTTTGAAACACGATTTACTGCAACTAATTTCTCTTGCAGATCATCTTTTTGTTGCTGAGCTTCGAATTTAGCCATTTTCATCATTCCTTAGAACTTGAGGCCAGCTTCACGAGCGGCGTCTGCTAATGCAGCTACACGTCCGTGATACTTGAAACCGGAACGATCGAATGCAACAACAGTTACGCCTTTTTCGATAGCACGTTCAGCAACGGTTTTACCCACTACTTTAGCTGCATCGACGTTACCTGTGTGCTTTAGCTGCTCTGTTACCGATTTCTCAGCAGTCGAAGCTGACGCCAAAACCTGTGAATCAGGACTAATTACCTGAGCATAGGTGTGACGTGGTGTACGATGTACAACCAGACGATTAACGCCCAGCTCTTGGATCTTCTTACGGGCGCGTAGTGCGCGGCGTAAGCGAGATGTTTTCTTATCCATATCGCGTTACCTACTTCTTCTTAGCCTCTTTACGACGAACTTGTTCGTCAGCATAGCGTACACCTTTACCTTTATAAGGCTCTGGTGGACGGTAGCCGCGAATCTCAGCTGCAACTTGTCCAACTAACTGCTTATCAGTACCAGAAAGTACGATTTCAGTTTGTGAAGGACAAACAGCTGTTACGCCGTTAGGGAGTTCATGTACTAGTGGATGTGAAAAACCGAGTGTTAAATCAATACCGTTACCAGCGATTTTCGCACGGTAACCGACACCAACTAACTGTAGTTTCTTCTCAAAACCAGCTGTTACACCAACAACCATATTGTTGATTAAAGCTCGAGCTGTACCCGCTTGAGCGGCATTTTTCACGCCTTCAATTGGGCTACACTTAATTTCATTGTTTTCAACAACAATAGAAACTTCAGCGTTTATAACTCGAGTCAAACTACCTTTAGTACCTTTTACGGTGATAGTTTGTTCGTTTAAAGTCACTTCTACGGCTGCAGGAATAGCGACAGGTGCTTTTGCGACACGAGACATTGCTTGCTCCTTTATGCTACGTAGCAGATAACTTCTCCGCCCATGCCATTTTGGCGGGCAGTACGATCAGTCATCAAACCTTTAGAAGTGGATACGATTGCGACACCCAAACCGCCCATAACCCGTGGAAGTTCGTCTTTACCTTTGTAAATACGAAGACCAGGACGGCTTACGCGCTGGATAGTCTCAACGACTGGCTGACCTTGGAAATACTTTAACGTAATTTCAAGAACAGGCTTGGCTACATCTGCTACGGCGTAGTCAATAATATAACCTTCTTCTTTAAGCGTTTGCGCGATGGCAACTTTTAGCTTAGCAGAAGGCATAGATACTGATACGTGGTTAGCAGCTTGGCCATTACGAATACGGGTTAACATATCCGCTATAGGATCTTGCATGCTCATATAAGCTTACTCCGTGACAAGTGTTTACCAGCTGGCCTTACGTAGGCCAGGAACTTCACCGCGCATAGTAGCTTCACGTAATTTAATACGGCTAAGGCCGAATTTACGTAAATAACCATGTGGGCGACCAGTTTGACTACAACGATTGCGCTGACGCGCTGCGCTAGAGTCACGTGGTAGACCTTGCAACTTAAGGACTGCATCCCAACGATCTTCATCAGAAGTAGTTGGACTGTTAATGATAGCCTTAAGAGCTAGACGCTTTTCAGCGAACTTAGCCACGAGCTTGGCACGTTTTACTTCACGTGCTTTCATTGAACTTTTTGCCATTACGCTACCCTTATTTCTTGAATGGGAAGTTAAAGGCTTCAAGCAAAGCTAGGCCTTCTTCGTCATTCTTCGCAGAAGTAGTGATCACAACATCCATACCGCGGATCTTATCGATTTTATCGTATTGGATCTCTGGAAAGATAATCTGCTCACGTACGCCCATTGCGTAGTTACCACGGCCATCGAACGATTTAACGCTCAAACCACGGAAATCACGAATACGCGGGATTGCGATATCAACTAAACGCTCTAAGAATTCCCACATACGCTCACCGCGCAGTGTAACCTTACAGCCTATCGGGTAGCCTTCACGGATTTTAAAACCAGCCACTGACTTACGAGCTACAGTCACAACCGGCTTTTGACCAGCGATAGCAGTCATGTCACGAAGCGCATGCTCCATAACTTTCTTATCTGCTACTGCTTCGCCAACACCCATATTAAGGGTGATTTTCTCAATCCGAGGGACTTGCATGACACTGCTAAAACCGAACTTTTTTGCAAGTTCAGGACTAACAGTCTCTTGATATTTATCATGCAGTTTCGCCATCGTTTACTCCAATTACTTAACGAGTTCACTATTCGACTTAAAGAAACGAACCTTTTGGCCGTCTTCAAATCGGAAACCAACGCGATCAGCTTTGCCAGTGGCAGAGTTGAAAAGCGCTACGTTTGATGCTTGTATCGGTGCTTCTTGCTCAACAATACCGCCCGCTACACCCAATTGTGGGTTTGGCTTCTGGTGTTTCTTGACAAGATTTATGCCTTCAACAATTAATTTACCAGTAGGAAGAACCTGAGAAACCTTACCGCGTTTACCCTGATCTTTACCTGCTAATATAACTACTTCGTCTTCGCGACGGATTTTAGCTGCCATTTGAAGCTCCTTACAGTACTTCTGGTGCCAGAGAAACAATTTTCATAAATTGTTCATTACGCAATTCACGCGTCACTGGGCCAAAGATACGAGTACCAATCGGTGCATTGTTTGCGTTAAGCAAAACAGCTGCGTTCCGATCGAAGCGAATGACAGAACCGTCTGGACGACGAACGCCTTTCTTAGTACGAACTACAACCGCGCTATAAACATCACCTTTCTTCGCTTTACCGCGAGGAATAGCTTCTTTAACAGAAACCTTAATGATGTCGCCGATACCGGCATAACGACGGTGAGATCCACCTAAGACCTTAATACACTGAACTCTACGAGCGCCACTGTTGCAGGCAACATCTAGAGTAGATTGCATTTGGATCATTGTAAATGCTCCGCTAACGTTACTTCACATCCCCAATTTGGGGCTACTTTTCCGCCAATTTTTAACAATAGTTTTGTCAAAAAAGGCGCGCAAGTATAACACCCGATTTTGAGAATAGATAGTGTTAAAATAAAACGGCCCCTCGAAGGAGCCGTTTCGCTAAAAACTTAAAAAATATTAAGCTTTTGTTATTACTTCAACCAATGTCCAAGACTTAGTCTTAGATAGCGGACGACATTCGCGAATAGTCACAACATCGCCAGCATTACACTGATTTGTTTCGTCATGTGCATGGATCTTAGTAGTGCGCTTAAGGTACTTCCCGTATAAAGGATGCTTAACCTTACGCTCAATAGCAACAGTGATAGACTTGTCCATCTTGTCACTAAGTACACGACCCTGCAAAGTACGGATATGATCAGTCATTATGCACCCGCCTTAGAAGTAATAATAGTCTTAACGCGCGCAATGTTACGACGCACGATCTTAAGCTGATGAGTCTGAGTCAACTGACCAGTGGCGTGTTGCATACGCAGATTAAACTGCTCACGCAGCAGACCAAGCAGTTCAGCGTTCAATTCTTCAACGCTCTTTTCTGTTAGTTCGCTCGCTTTCATTACATCACCGTCTTAGTTACAAAGGTGGTCTTAAGAGGTAGTTTAGAGGCAGCAAGAGCGAAAGCTTCACGAGCTAACTCCTCTGATACACCATCCATCTCATAAAGAACCTTACCTGGTTGAATTTGAGCAACCCAATATTCAACGTTACCCTTACCTTTACCCATACGCACTTCAAGAGGCTTAGAGGTAATTGGCTTATCAGGGAAAACGCGTATCCAGATTTGACCTTGACGTTTAATGTGACGTGTCATAGCACGACGCGCAGCTTCAATTTGACGAGCAGTTAGACGACCACGTCCAACAGCTTTCAAACCGAAATCACCGAAGCTTACTTCAGTGCCGTTCGCAAGACCACGGTTGCGGCCCTTGAACATTTTGCGAAACTTAGTTCGTTTTGGTTGCAGCATTGCCAGCTCTCCTATTTACCGCGAGGCTTACGCTTCGGCTGCTGTTTCGGCTCTTCATGCTGCGGTACCACGCCGTCTAGAACTTCACCTTTGAAGACCCAAACTTTGACACCAATCACACCGTATTGAGTGTGACTTTCTGCAGTTGAATAGTCGATATCAGCACGCAGGGTATGCAAAGGTACACGACCTTCACGATACCACTCCGAACGCGCAATCTCAGCACCGCCTAGACGGCCGCCAACTTGAACCTTGATACCTTTAGCACCAAGACGCATTGCATTTTGTACTGCGCGCTTCATAGCACGACGGAACATAACACGACGCTCTAGCTGCGAAGCGATGCCATCGGCAACAAGCTTAGCATCTAGCTCAGGCTTACGGATCTCAGCGATGTTAATTTGAGCTGGAATACCAGTCAGCTTTGCAACTGCGTTGCGTAGCTTCTCAACATCTTCGCCTTTCTTACCAATCACAACACCTGGACGGGCTGTGTGGATAGTAACACGAACACTCTTGGCTGGACGCTCGATAACAATCTTAGAGACTGATGCTTGCTTAAGTTTCTGTTCAAGAAACTTACGCACTTCACTATCGCTAGTTAAGTTTTTTGCATAGTCTGACTTGTCAGCGTACCAGGTCGAGATCCAAGGCTTAGTGATACCCAGACGGATACCATTAGGATGTACTTTCTGTCCCATTTCTAACTCCTAGCGATCTGATACAACCACAGTGATGTGGCTGGTACGCTTGATTATACGATCAGCACGGCCTTTGGCACGTGGCATGATACGCTTCATAGTTGGACCTTCATCGATCATAATGGCTCCAACTCTCAACTCGTCAATGTCAGCACCTTCATTGTGCTCAGCATTAGCGATTGCAGAGTCCAGTACTTTTTTAACAAGTACTGCAGCTTTTTTAGGGCTGAAAGTTAATATTTCGAGAGCCTTAGCAACAGGCAGTCCACGGATTTGATCTGCAACCAAACGACACTTCTGAGGCGACGTACGGGCAAAACGATGTTTAGCTAAAACTTCCATCTTATTCCTCCCGTATTATCGCTTCTTCGCTTTCTTATCAGCGACGTGGCCGCGATAAGTGCGCGTTGGTGAAAACTCACCAAGCTTGTGGCCGATCATTTCGTCAGTTACGAACACAGGTACGTGCTGACGACCATTATGGACAGCGATGGTCAACCCAATCATATTAGGGATGATCATAGAGCGACGAGACCAAGTCTTAATAGGCTTCTTGTCTCCCGCTTCCATCGCTTTCTCTACCTTCTTCAGCAAGTGTAGGTCAATGAATGGACCTTTCTTGAGAGAACGTGGCATGGCGAATCCTCTTACTTTTTATTGCGACGACGTACGATGTACTTGTCGGTGCGTTTGTTACTACGAGTCTTATAACCCTTAGTTGGAACACCCGTTGGAGACACTGGATGACGGCCACCCGAAGTACGGCCTTCACCACCACCATGTGGATGGTCTACTGGGTTCATTGCAACACCACGTACTGTAGGGCGTATGCCTCTCCAGCGATTAGCACCTGCTTTACCTAACTGGCGTAGCATATGCTCGGCATTACCAACTTCACCCATAGTCGCGCGGCAGTCTACTGGTACTTTACGCATTTCGCCAGAGCGAAGACGTAGAGTAGCGTAAGCGCCATCACGAGCTACAACTTGAACATAAGTACCTGCTGAACGAGCGATCTGAGCACCTTTACCAGGCTTCATTTCAACTGCGTGTACAACACTACCTATTGGGATGTTGCGTAATGGCAAAGCGTTACCCGCTTTGATTTCTGCATCGATACCAGACTGGATTGGATCTCCAGCTTGCATGCCTTTAGCAGCAAGGATATAACGACGCTCACCATCAGCATACAAAACAAGTGCGATGTTTGCTGTGCGGTTTGGATCATATTCCAAACGCTCAACTTTTGCAGGGATACCGTCTTTGTTGCGTTTAAAGTCAACAATACGGTAATGCTGCTTGTGTCCACCACCTATGTGACGAACAGTGATACGACCAGTATTGTTACGGCCACCACTTTTAGATTTTTTCGCCAACAAGCCAGCAAAAGGTTTACCCTTGTGCAGGTCAGTGTTCACCACTTTAACAAGGTGGCGACGACCAGCAGAGGTAGGCTTACACTTAATAATTGCCATGATAATTCTCCTTTGCTTACTCAGCGCCGACGAAATCGATTTCAGCACCAGCAGCTAAAGTAACATAGGCTTTTTTCCAATCTACACGACGACCCATACGGGCACCGGTACGCTTGGTCTTACCTTTGTTAACTAGAGTGCGAACTGAATCTACTTCAACTTCGAACAATTGAGCTACTGCAGCTTTAACTTCAGCTTTAGTTGCGTCTATAGCTACACGGAAAACTACCGTGTTGTCATTTTCAGCACAAACAGTACTCTTTTCAGAGATATGTGGTGCAAGAATAACTTTTAGCAAACGTTCTTGACTAATCATCCCAGCATCTCCTCGATTTGCTTAACAGCATCGGCAGTGACGAGTACTTTGTTGAATGCGATCAGACTTACTGGATCAATACCAGCTACGTCACGAACGTCAACTTTGTACAAGTTGCGAGCAGCCAAGAACAAGTTCTCGTCAATTTCTGGAGTAACAATCAACACGTCTTCTAGATTCATAGCAGCTAGTTTAGCTTTCAGCTCTTTAGTTTTAGGAGCTTCAACACTAAATGACTCGACTACGATTAGACGGTCTTGACGTACCAATTCGGAGAAAATGCTTTTCAGCGCTCCACGGTACATCTTCTTGTTTACTTTTTGGCTGTGATCTTGAGTTTTAGCAGCGAATGTTACGCCACCGCCACGCCAGATTGGGCCTTTAACAGTACCGGCACGTGCTCGGCCAGTACCTTTTTGGCGCCATGGCTTTTTGCCAGAACCAATAACTTCCGCACGAGTCTTTTGGGCACGAGTGCCTTGACGTGCGTTTGCAGCATAAGCTACAACTACCTGATGAACCAGTGCTTCATTAAAGTCACGGCCGAAGGTAGTTTCGGAAACTTCCAGAGCACTTTGTGCGTCTTTCAATACCAATTCCATTACTATCTCCTCAGACCTAAGCTTTAACGGCAGGTTTGATGATCAGGTTGCCATTTGTGGCTCCCGGAACAGCACCCTTAACCAATAGCAAGTTGCGCTCAGCATCTACACGTATAACGTCTAGATTTTGAGTAGTAACACGCTCTGCACCCATGTGGCCTGACATTTTCTTACCTTTGAAAACGCGACCAGGTGTTTGGTTTTGACCAATAGAACCGTTGGATCTATGTGAAAGTGAGTTACCGTGTGTCATGTCTTGTGCATGGAAGTTCCAACGCTTAATACCGCCTTGGAAACCCTTACCTTTAGATTGACCTGTAACATCAACTTTCGCTATATCAGCGAAGATATCAACATTTAGCTCAGCACCAACTTCGATGCCGACGCCTTCATCATCTGCCAAACGCACTTCCCACAAACCACGACCGGCTTCAACGCCAGCCTTAGCAAAGTGACCTGCTTGTGGCTTATTGATGCGGTTAGCTTTTTTGGTACCAGTAGTCACTTGAAGCGCTCTGTAACCGTCAGTTTCTAAGGTTTTCACCTGAGTAACACGGTTAGAAGCGATTTCAATTACTGTAACCGGGATAGACGCACCATCTTCAGTGAAGATGCGAGTCATACCCACTTTACGACCGATAAGACCGATAGCCATCTCGAAAACCTCTTATTAACCCAAGCTAATTTGAACGTCAACACCAGCCGCAAGATCGAGACGCATTAACGCATCTACAGTCTTTTCAGTTGGCTCAACGATGTCAACTAGACGTTTGTGAGTACGAAGTTCGTACTGATCACGCGCATCTTTATTAACGTGTGGAGAAGTCAAAATGGTATAACGTTCTTTACGCGTTGGTAGTGGAATTGGACCACGAACCTGTGCGCCTGTACGCTTAGCAGTTTCAACGATTTCCGCAGTAGATTGATCGATCAGACGATGATCAAATCCTTTTAAGCGGATACGGATTCTTTGGTTCTGCATTGACCAGAGCTCCTAAAATGGACACATAAAAAATCACCCTCTTGCAGTTCCTATATGAACGCAGAGCGAGATGATTTAACCGTTCGACTCACAATCGGAGTCGCTGTTTTTTGAGTTAGATCTAAAATCTAACTAAGTAAATACGCCTAATGGTTAAGGCGAAGGGGTATTATACTGATTTAAAGCCTCAGATCAACCCCATTGATTGAATTAGCGTCAAATAGATTAAATTCAATAATGTGGCGCTGATTATACGAATATTTTGAGAAATTACCAGTTTATTTCAGACATAAAAAAAGGAAGCCGGAGCTTCCTTTTTGGATGTTTAGCAAGAGTAATCGCGATTAAGCGACGATCTTAGCTACAACACCAGCACCAACTGTACGACCACCTTCACGGATAGCGAAGCGTAAACCTTCGTCCATCGCGATTGGGCAGATCAAAGTAACTGTCATCTGTACGTTATCACCAGGCATTACCATCTCAACGCCTTCAGGCAATTCGATAGTACCGGTTACGTCCGTTGTACGGAAGTAAAACTGTGGACGATAGCCTTTGAAGAATGGAGTGTGACGTCCGCCTTCTTCTTTCGACAAAACGTAGATTTCTGACTGGAATGTAGTGTGAGGAGTGATTGAACCAGGCTTAGCTAGTACTTGTCCACGCTCAACGTCATCACGCTTAGTACCACGAAGTAGTAC
>SDWK01000008.1 GCA_004195335.1 Shewanella sp. | reverse complement strand
GGTACCCACTGACAATAGTGCCGACCCAGGAGTGGTTCGCATCAGCCAAGTGGCTCCACAAAGCTTCAGGGGGCGTTTTCAGGAGTGGGATTATCGGGAGCGCGACTCCAGTGATACCAGCCACGCAGTAGAGACCATCGACTGGCTGATGGTAGAGCCCGGCCGTGTCACTCTCAGCGATGGCAGTAGCTGGGAGGCTGGACGCTTCAGTGTAGGAGGCACCGGCGACTTTACCGATGTCAGCTTCGACGCGCCCTTTTCCAATCCGCCCAAGCTGTTCCTTACCATGCAGACCGTCAACGGCGCCTCCGCCGTCGCTGTAAGGGTCCGTAACGTTACGACCAGCGGTTTCCAGGCCGCCCTCTATGAAGAGGAAGCGCTGATGGACGGCCATCCTGTCGAAGTGGTTGGCTATCTCGCCATCGACGCGCCTCTCGATCAACCTCAACAGGAAATTACCGAATTAGGTGGTACGCTAAGCTATGAGCTCAAGCGAATTAGTACTGGCGATGCTCCGATAAGAGTCTACTCGGCCGAGTTGTACACCCAAGAAGAACAATCCGCTGACCTCGAGACAGGCCATCTTAATGAACAACTTGATGTATTGATTATCAATGGCCATCAGTTTTTTGCTCAGGATGTCAGCACCCTAGACAGCGACACCATCGCGTTAAGGAGGACCAGCTGTACTCAGCAGGATTCTCATGCTTGGAATCCACAAACTGGCCAGGAAGGAAGCTATGCCAGCCTCTGTGATGTGCCTAAAGGCTGGACACGAGGGATCCCGCCCGATACTGACCAAGACGGCATGGATGACGCCTATGAATTGCGTTCGGGCCTCAATCCCCACGACCCAAATGATGCGGATGCCGATCTCGATAACGACGGACTGAGCAATCTAGATGAGTTTTTGGCGGGGACCGATCCGAATATTAAGGATACTGACGCAGATGGAATGCCAGACAAATATGAAGTAATAAATGGTTTAAATCCGTTAGATACTTCGGATGCTGAAAAAGACATTGACAGAGATGGAGCTACTAACTTTGAGGAATACCAAGAAAACACGAACCCGACAGAGGCGAACGATTATCCTGCCTGGATAAACGTCCCAAGTCACGGAGGGTGGCGCGTTATTTTACAGCAAAGCAATTAGCAACTAGGTTCTACCATTGCAAATGGGTAGAGAACGCGATTGGTGTTTTTCTTGGTTCTTGGAGTGCATGACTTTGCTCTAAGGTGTTACAACGTCAGGTGTTGCACCTTACTCTTCAAGGAAATCACTCTTTGAGCGGTATCTATGAGCAGGCCACTGACGTTTGGTAAGTTCTTTTTAATTGCGGTTTCGGGCCGACTCTTGCTGCTGCTAATTTCTCGAGCCACTGACCACTACAGAGAAACATGCGTCAAATTCTTGCTATGCATGAGCAAGTCAGCCGGGGCCTGTTTTCTATTTGAATTTTTCGTTAGAAGGACGTGCCCTGTTGGCCGCAAAGTCCCGTAAAGGTCATCATTTCTGCGCGAAAAAAGTTTCCGTTTTCAGGAAACTACTGCCGAAATCAGCCGTTCTTCAATGTCCGGAGTGAGGCCACAGAAGCAGAACAGACCCTGCTCCGCTGTAGACCAACATTAAAAGGCTGCTGTATCATTTAGTAGGATATATGTAACAGTCATCGATGAGCCTTCAAATGGCACGACAACGGAAGAATTACACTAAGGGAATAGACATGACTAATGCTCATTCAATTCAAGCCCAACAGAATCGCCGGCAACCTGCACTCGCAACGATTTTGTATTCCTTGGCCATATTGAATTTTGCAGGTGGTTGCATCATTGCAATTGACGTTTGGCCCGGTGAACCTAGAGCAGGCTATAGCTGGACGTCTGAAGCATACACCCCAGCTCTAATCTGGATTGTGGTTAGCTTCATTCAAGCAGTGCTACTTATAGGGTTTGGTCAAATACTCAACCACTTGAGAAATATATCAGAAAATACATCAATGCTTTTCTGGTCCAGAGCTACTAAGAATACAGAACAGGAGACTTGCCAGACTGTAGAATCAGACTTACATGAAGAAGCACCGATCACCGATGCTGCCGAAGATGATCCGCAGCTAAAAGCATTGATCGAGGCCACTAAGAAGAATGACCTAGACGCGGTTAAAGTACTTGTAAAGTATGGCGCTGATCCTCAGCAAAAGAGTCAGCGAACCGGCAATAGTGCATGGGATTATGCTCGTGGC
>SDWK01000822.1 GCA_004195335.1 Shewanella sp. | reverse complement strand
AGATAAAACACAGACAGATTAACTGGTACATAGATTTAAAGTAGGCTTGTTATTTGGATATCACAAGCCATCCACATGCAACAAACCAAGTAGCAACGTAAATAGAACCAAAATAACAGTCCAATTTACGCTAATTTAATGCAGTTTTAAGGGCACAGTCGTCTGATTTAGAATCAAACTAGACCTCTTCAATAGGATCGCTGAAGATGCTTCCCTGCCCTGCACTGACGCCTAAAATTTTCAAAGTTTGCCACTCCTCAAATGATTCTACGCCATCGGCAAAAACCTGGACATCAGTGCGATATAACCCACCGATCAGACTACGAACAAATAATTGATTTTCCTGTCTTAAATGAATCTGGCGAACGATAGAACGATGAAGTTTAATCAGATCGAAATGACACTCTTTGATATATTGAGTGCTCACCACCTCTTGTCCCACTCGGTCAACACAGAGGCTTGCCCCCATCTTTCTGATCATATCCAGGTGACCTTTTAGCTGCTCTCTGTGGTGAACCACAATATCTTCATTGATTTCAAATATCAGTCTGGAAGTCAGGTGTCGATATTCGAGCAGGCTGGTTTTAAGCCAACGAATAAAGGCGCGACTTAACAAGGTATCTAGACTCAAATTCACACTGTATCTGGTGGTGGTATCATTGCGATCACTGAGCAGGTCAAACAACACCGTCTCAATCACCTGTCTCTCAAACTGAGGCGTTAAACCACACTTAATCGCCATAGGGATATAGAGGGTAGCCCTGATTAAGTTATCTTGATTATCACGGATACGGCTCGATATTTCGAAATGATGAGTCTCCATATCACTATCAACCACAGGTTGAGAAAAAACGACCAGTCGCCGATTAACCAGCGCATATTCGAGGAAGCTTCGCCAACGAACGGACCCCTTGGCAAACTCTTCGTCCACGGCGCCTTTATCATACATAAACCAACCACTGGCACCTTGAAATTGAGCCGCTCTCAGCGCTCGTTCAGATTCATCCAGCAACTGTTCTTTACTCTCAGCCACCTTAAAATAGGCAACACCAATATGGTAAAAGTCATCACTATTTTGTGTTTCCGGTAGCTCTTGACTCAAACACACCTTGAGCAGTCTAGCCGCTAATTTCTCAGCATCTTTCAAAGAGATCTGTGGCACAACGATAGCGAACTGATTATATGAACGTCTGGCAAAAATACTGTTAGCTTGTGTATCTAATATCTGATTAATACCATTGATGGTCTGTAGCAGCAGAGCAGCTATCGATTCGTCGGCTAGCTGCTGCTGCAAAAGGTCGAGATCTTCCATCTCCAGAAGAAACATCACTCCGGGTGCCATCATGCCGCGATCATTACTTAATGCGTCCAAGCGATTCTTCAAAAACAATCGGTTGCCAATCCCGGTTTCAGGATCGAGAAACGTGTTAGAACGAATAAATTGATCGAACCTCGCCCTCTCCTTTTGAGCGTCATCGAGTTCGAGCAGCATATGAGTCAAGGCTCGATTGATCATCCTAGGCTTACCATGCCCTTTCTCTGCGAGTGCCAGCTCATATTCATTGTTTAAAATAAGTTTACTTCGAGCCGCTAAATCTTCGATCCCCACAAGTTGTACCGACAACCATTGATGTCCAAAACGAACAAAAAATGCCACAAATATGATGCCGCCAGAAAGGATAAGAAGTTCATACCAGCTCAAGTCATACATTTGAAAGGGCTGAGGAAGAGTCATTGAGAGCTTAAGCTGCCGCTCTTTGATCAGCATGCTCTCGTAGGTAACATGGCCAGTATCAGCATCATCAGTTTGATACTCATAGACAGGTTGACCATTTTCCAGCAGTAGAAATTTTGACGCCTTATAGGCTGTCAAAATGGAAGGAAGCCAAGAAGCGAGATCACTATGACTGTCGCTCTGGTAATGATGCACCAGCATCGACTCAAGTTCAGACACTTTTTGTTGCTGAAACTTATAGGTCAGCTGTGCAAAACTTACCAAAGAGGTAAGTAAGAATATAAACGCCACGGCAGCAAGAGACAGTAGCCAAAAGCCCGTGAGTTTTCGGGTTAAAATTTGTGTTAGTTTCATTATCCGCTTTCCTGCAGAATTTATTATTATTAATTTCAGATACTCTTAGTTTTGATTTCAATAAAGTTATTGAACTTAAAGTGGGTAATTAATGATTGGACACTTTGTTAATTACTCACTATAGCTGTCTCTTATACACATCTCCGAGCCCAGGAGAC
>SDWK01000485.1 GCA_004195335.1 Shewanella sp. | reverse complement strand
TAATTAGGGGTCAAAGATGCATTCTATAAAAAAGCATCCAATTAAAATTATCGTTCCGTTAATATTAATGGCAAATAGCTCGGCTTACGCTGCTATTCCAGCCAGCTATTACAATACAGCGGATACCACTAACGCTCAGACACTTCACAGCTCGTTACACGAGATCATTGACGACCACAAAAGGTTCCCTTACACATCATCCTCAACAGATACATGGGATATTCTAGAGGCAGCCGACCAAGATCCGGACAACTCGAGTAACGTCATCGATGTCTATAAGAATGCAAGCTACACCAAAGCCGGTGGTGGTAATACATTCTATAACCGTGAGCATAGCTGGCCTAAATCATATGGATTCCCCAAGGATGGAAGTACTAATTATCCTTATACTGATACTCACCACTTATTTATAGCCGATAGTGGATATAACTCGAGCCGCAGCAATAAGCCTTATGCCAACTGCGATTCTGGATGTATCGAGAAAATCACCTTGGTCAACAACAATCGTGGTGGCGGAGTTAACGATTCAAGTTGGACGATAGGTTCCGGTGCCGAAGGAGGTTGGGAAACATGGCCCGGACGAAGGGGAGATGTCGCACGTGCCTTAATGTATCTGGCCGTTCGCTACGAAGGCGGAACTCATTCAATTACAGGGGTGAGTGAACCCGATTTAAAGTTAACCGATGACAGATCCCTTATTGGAGCGTCAAATGTCGGCGCTAACCTTTCTGTCGCCTATATGGGACTAAAATCAGTGCTACTTCAGTGGCACAAAGAGGACCCTGTTGATGCTTTTGAATTCAGGCACAACGAAGCCGTATATAGCTTCCAAGGCAACCGTAATCCATTTGTCGATCATCCTGAATATGTTGCCTGTGTATTTGAGAGTGACTGTCTCTTTGATAGCGGTGATACTTTACCACCGTCCATTCCTACAGACATTACCGCTACCGGCGGTAGTGGACTGATTGAACTCGCCTGGACCCCGAATAACGAGCTAGATCTGCTTGGATACAATGTCTACCGAAGCAACAGCTCTGCCGGTAGTTTCGTAAAACTTAACAGCTCTGTGATAACGACGAGTGCCTATACCGATAATAATCTTACAGGTAATACGACTTACTTCTACACAGTCACAGCGATCGACAGCTCAAATAATCAATCGCCACAAACTGGTGAAGTATTTGCGACTACCGAAGCGGGCAACACGCCAGCGGAGTCGGCGCTATGGATCAATGAATTCCACTATGACAATGCGAACACCGATGTAGGTGAATTCATCGAAGTAGCTGGCACTGAAGGGCTTGATCTAACAGGCTGGAGCATTGTCGCCTACAACGGCAATGGCGGAAGTGCATATAAGACCATCAGCTTGTCAGGGATTATCCCCGATCAGCAAGCAGGCTTAGGTAGTCTGAGTTTTGTAGCCTCCGGTCTACAAAATGGTGCACCCGATGGCCTAGCATTGATAGATAGTACTGGCACAGCCATACAATTTATCAGTTACGAAGGCTCATTTACCGCTACAGACGACGCGGCAGCGGGCATGACATCTGCTGATGTTGGTGTGTCAGAAACCACATCGACACCTGCGGGATATTCATTGCAACTGGTCGGTACTGGCGTAAGTTATGCGGACTTCAGCTGGCAACCTGCCGCAGCGGCTAGCCCAAACCAGACTAATACTGGTCAGGTATTTGGCTCATCGACTCCAATGAATCAGGCACCAACAGCCTCATTTAGCGAGACATGCATCAATCTCAGCTGTACATTTGATGCTGGCACCAGCAGCGATATTGATGGCAGTATCATCAGCTTCAACTGGAGCTTCGGCGACGGTGGAACTGCGACGGGGGCAACTCCTATTCATAACTATGATGCAGATGGTGATTACACTGTTACAGTGACGGTAACAGATAATGATGGCACGTCCGCCAGCAGCTCAACTAACGTAACAGTTATCAATGTGATCAGTACCCCCTGGATTAACGAGTTCCATTACGACAACAGAAAAACCGATGTCAACGAGTTCATTGAAATCGCCGGCAGTGCGGGAACCGATCTTAGTGGATGGACAATTGAGGTCTATAACGGCGGTAATGGTTCTATCTACAACACCTTCAATCTGTCAGGTGTCATAGCAAACCAACAAAATGGAATGGGTACCTTAGGATTCGATACCTTCGGGCTTCAAAATGGGACACCCGATGGCATAGCTTTAGTCGATGACAGCGGTAACCTGGTTCAGTTCCTCAGCTATGAAGGAACCATGACGGCCACTAACGGTGCGGCAACAGGCGAGACATCAACCGATGTTGGTGTAAGTGAATCATCCTCAACCAAGAGTGGTTACTCACTGCAGCTTTCCGGTACCGGCAAAGAATACGCTGATTTTAGCTGGCAATCTGCCACACTAAACACCAAAGGAGCCTTGAACAACAATCAGGCTTTCTGATAACTAGGCTATCAGGCCTATTGATCAATAGAGTCTAATGATTCAGTAAAAGCCGTCTCATCGCAGACGGCTTTTTAATACATACAACCCGGTAATAAAGCGCGATGATTTATCATCGCCACCCAATGTTTTGGAACAAAAACTAAGCCGTGAAATACCTCTATTCAGTCATATCTCTCTTCTATCCCCTCGAGTGTGACCCAAGGTTGTGCACGCTCCTCATAGATAGAGATCTTAGGGTTAGGTAATTTAAGGTTCGACTGGTGATCGAGAAAAGCCTGCTCATCGGCAAAGTTCCCCATAGGGACCACCACATCTGCGGGCGCGACATCGAGAGTGAACCACAAGGTTCCGCCACAATCTGGGCAGAAATGAAAACAGAGCGACGAGCCACTGTCACCGGTTCGACGATAGCTTTTACTCAGCCCGGAAAAACTAACACTTTCGACAGGAAATCTAACTTGAACGCCAAAGGCACTGCCTGTACGTTTTTGACATGCGGTGCAGTGGCAGACAGAGACTCTTTTGGCTTCATCGGTGGCAGTGAGAGATAACTGCCCACAGTTACAGCTTGCTGTTCTTACAAGCAGCTTGTCGCAAATGGTTTGTTGCATCACTCACTCCTTGAATGTTAGATGTTAGTACTTACTTTTACGGGCTATCCAAGGCCACTGTCAACTAGTGGCTGCACTTTGCTAAAGTCACGCTCAACTTAAAGTCATACATATTTAGAATCACAGTGAAATGCACTTCACCACAGCCAGTATCAAACTGGATAGGCTTTAAGATACTCTCTCAGCTTCACCATGCCTTGGTCAATACTCACTAAGGGCGAATACCCCAGATCTCGTTTCGCCGACGAGATATCGAAATAGTGACAGGTAGAGAGCTGCCTTGCGACAAAACGCGTCATCAAGGGTTCTTCGGTTTTACCAAGCACACCGTAGATGGTTTCAAGAATGGCACCGACAGCGTACGCCAAGTTAGCGGGCACTCGCTTATCGACTTCGGGCAGGTCGACACAATTCAATATTTTATTGAGCATGGCAGCCATAGTAATGGGTTCATCATTGCTTAAAAAGTAGGCTCTACCTGCCGCAGAGGATGCCTCTTCAGTCAGGTTCAACGCCGCAAGAATATGGGCATAAGCGGCATTACCGACATAGATAGTATCGACCAGCTTATCTTCACGGCCCACCAACTTAAGCCGTCCGGCGCGGGCACGTTCGATGACGCGAGGCACCAAGTGCGGATCTTCGGGTCCCCAGATAAGGTGGGGCCTTAAAGAGACCGTTTTTAGGCTGGAGCCATTGGCATCGAGCACCATCTGCTCTGCAATCGCTTTCGACTCACCATAGTAATTGAGATATTTATCGGCATAAGGTGCAGTTTCATCGATCCCCGCCTCATCGACACCTGCAAAGGTCACGCTGGGGGTACTGGTATAGACCAGATATCCAATATTAAGCCGCTTACAGGCGTTAATGATATTAGCCGCACCATCGACATTAGGTGAAAAATAGCTTTGCTTGCTGCCCCATACGCCAGCTTTGGACGCGACATGAAACACCAGATCGCAGCCCTTCATCGCATCGATTACAGCATAGTTATCGCTAATGTCTCCCTGGATCATCTTGACCCCCATGGCGGAAAGCTCCGGGTAGGCGCCACGGGCAAAGCCGGTAACTTCAATGCCTGCAGCAATCAATCGCTGACAGATAGCCTTCCCAAGAAAGCCGCCGGCTCCGGTGACAAAAGCCCGCTTAACCTGGCCACTTAACGTATTGAGCGCCGCTTGCTCATCAATATGGTAGTCTTCAAGAGCCACTAGGCTGTTAGACACAGAGGCATTGCTGGCTGACATCTCAACTATTCCTTATGGGTTTTCTGGGCCCAAACGGCCAGTTTTTCACGGAAAATTTTTGCATTGTGGCGAATATCGACGGGGAAGTCTGGATGAATAAGAAAACGTTTGATCCCCTGTGTTTGCCCATGCTGCTCTGCTATCTCATTCAGTTCGGCAAACAGACTCGCCCCCATAGAGCAGGCTAACGATTTGTCGAGTTCGATACATAACAAGGGAACGGTCTGATCAGCCACTTTTACGGCAACCAGCGCCGAACGCTTCACCTGCGGGTGAGTGTTAAAAATCCGCTCACAAGGAATAGAGAAGTATCGGCCAGGCTCTCCCTTCACATTCTGACTGGCATCGACTCTATGGGCCTTACGGCCACACATCCATAAACGACCCTCTTCATCGAGATAACCTAAATCGCCCATACGATGACGAATGGCGCTGCCATCGATTATCTTGGCCTGTTCGGTGGCGCTGTCTCGCCTGTAGTAGCTGCGACTGACCATAGGGCCTTTTACGACAATTTCACCAATTGAGCCCGCTTTAAGCCTTAAACTATCATCCCATTGTGCAATCGGCGCTTCACTAATGTCGATAACGGCGATATCGACTCCCGCTATCGGCATGCCCACACAGATGCCGCCACCAGAGTCGGTCACATCCGTGGTGGCAAACAATGCTTGGCTACCCATCTTACTCAAGGGTAAAGATTTGGTCGCGCCATAGGAGTTAAGCACTTCGACGCCCTCATTCAGCATCTTACTAAAATGCTTAATCGAGGCGATGGTTGCTGGCGCCCCCGCTGAAATCACCCGTTTAATGCTCGATAATTGATGTGTTTTCTCTGCTACTCCAGCTTGGCCCAAGCGTTCAATCAAAGCCGGATTGACGAACATATTCGTGCATTGATATTTCTTTATCGCGGCAAACAGATAATCAGGATTGGCGGTGATCGGTTTACTGGCATCCATTTCCGGCACGATAGAGGCCATGCCAAGTGCAGGGCCAAACAGAGAAAAGAGTGGGAATGTCGCCAGATCTCGTTCACCGGGTTCGATACCATAGTCATTTTTAAGCGCCGAGATCTGCGCTTCGAACATCTTATGAGAATAAACCACCCCCTTCGGCGTGCCGGTACTGCCACTGGTAAACAAAATGGCGGCCATCTCATCCTCATCGAGCCAGGTCATCGGGTAGGCGCTTGACGATGAGGCTAACGTAACGCCTTCCATCAAGGTATCCAGGCTCACCCCACCCCATACTCCACTGCCACCGACAGTCACAAGATGCTTAACCGAGTCTTTGCCCCAGGAAAATAACCTTCTGGCCAGATGCGCCTTAGGGATCCCGATAAAGGCATCGGGCTGAGACTCGATAAAGCACTGCTTGAGGTTCTTAACGCCCATACCCGGATCCACAAGAATGGGGATTATCCCAGCTTTAAAGAGTGCGAAGGTCAGGGTAAAAAAGTCGAGACTGGGCGTCACCATCAACACGGCTTTCATGCCACGCTGGATCCCGTATGCATTTAAAGCATGAGCGAGCTTATCACTGAGGTCATCGAGCTCGGCAAAGGTGAGTTCTTGATAGTTTAGGGTTTTAGCAGAAAATATTGAACCGGATGCGTGTTGTACCGCGACGGCAAGTTGCCCGGGAGAGTGCTTGGCAGCTGAATTAAGGTGACGACAAAGGTTAGCGCCAGATCCTCTATTCATTTCTGAAGAATTAGACATAATCGGTAACCGTTCTCGCTTCATTGATACGTTAGCGGATCATGACAGATCCGCTAGCTTGTATTCCTTTGATTAGCTGTTTTTAACAACAGGTTCACTGGAGATAAAATCAGTAATATGACCTACAACTTCATCACTCGCATCTTCAAGAATATAGTGCCCACAATCGGCAAATTCATGCACAGTTGCATGAGGCATCTCTGTTTTCCACTGGTCAAGAAAGTGTTTATCGAAGACAAAATCCTTCAAGCCCCAGCAGATTAGCGTAGGAACATTAGCAAACTTCGGCAGACTCGCCGCAATGTCTGACACCAGTTCATAGTTTCTATCGCCAGGTTTAAGCGGAATATCCTGAACAAACCTCAGTGTTGAGATACGATTGGCCCATGAATTAAAGGGGGCGACATACGCTTCTCTCACCTCTTTTGACATCGGCTTACGTTTCACACCGACATAAGATGCGATCGATGAAAAAGCATTAAACCCACGCACCAATGCTGTTCCCAGCAGTGAGTTTCTGCAGATCCACAACGGCCAAGGAAAAGGTTTTGATTCTGGAAGATGGAAGGCACCAGTATTAAGTATAACAAGACGCTTGATACGCTCAGGGTGACGAGCCGCATAGCCCATGCCTATCATTCCGCCCCAATCATGCACGATTAAGGTGATATTCTCTTTCACTTCTAAATGATCGAGCAAGGCTTCAAGATCGTCAATACGATTCTTAAGGGTGTAATCATAGCCACTGTCATCGGGTTTATCCGATAAGCCACAACCTATATGGTCGGGGACGATACACTGATGTTCGCCACTGAGTGCCGTCACAACATTTCGATAATAAAAAGACCAGCTAGGATTACCATGAACCATGACAACAGGCTCACCCTGCCCTTCGTTTACGTACTGTAACTTATTGCCATTTCTGTCTAAATAATTGCGCTTGAAGGGAAACAGAGTGTCTAACATGACTCTTCCTAAATATTCTTATTTGATGCCTAATTAAAAGGCCAAAATTTTTATAGTGCTAACTCTGAGTCAATAAGGCTAACTCGGTGTCCATGCAATACGAACTTCCGAGTTAGCGGCTTATTATCAGTCAAGGTCACTGGTTGGTTATCTGGATATGTGTTACCACTTAATGCCAAGCATCATGCAGTTTAAACCACTGCCAATACCAAGGAAGCTGACCTGATCGCCCTTCTTAAGAAAGCCTTGATCATGAGCCATAGCAGCAGTGACGGGCAGAGATACCGTACCCATATTGCCCAGAAATTGGTAAGTAGGAAACTCTTTCTCATGGGGGATATTGAGCGCATTAAGCACTTGGCGTCGATTAGATGCCCCCACCTGATGACAGATCACTTTATCGACCTGCTCAACCAGCCAATTTCGTTGATCTAAGAAATGGCTCCAGGTGTCACGTGCCAACTCAACGCCCTCTTTAAGCAAGGTTACACCGTCGGTACGCATAAACTCACGATAAAGATGCTCACCCGCCTCCTGTAAGCCCCACTGACAAAGGTTGTGGTGCTCAGGAGCTGAACGGTGACTCGCGCCGAGTAGTTGATGTTGACGTTCGCCTTGAAGAGGCAAGGTACCATCGGTCAGAAGTACTGCAACAGCACCTGAGCCACCGGTAAGGGTCGCTAAGGACTGAGCATAATTCTTCATAGTGGGATCGGCCAGCATATTATCAATGGTAATATCCACGATATGACGCGCCGATTCACAAGAGACAACTAAACCCGCTTTGATCTGACCGAGCTCTATTCGATTCGCAATATCTAAGATACCGGACAAGACACCTAAACAGGCGTTACTGATATCATAAATTGCCGTATCTTTAGACACTCCCAGTTCGGCAGCTATCCGGCACGCCGTTGCAGGCTCATGCTGGTCGCGGCACACACCGGTATAGACAACAGCACCTAAGTCTCCAACCTGAACACCGGTTTCATTGATGGCTTTATGCGCCGCAGCTAATGCTCCGTCGGACAGTCGGTGGCCTTTAGGCCACCACCGACGCTCCTGGATCCCCGTTAATGCGGCAAGCTGCCCCATAGGAATGCGATACTTCTTATATAGCGGTGCCAATCGAGATTCTAATTCGGAGGTGGACACGACTTCAGGTGCCAGTTCATACGCCAGGCTATTAATAAATACTCGGGAATATTTCATTAAACAGTAATATTTCGCTCACTATATTGG
>SDWK01000004.1 GCA_004195335.1 Shewanella sp. | reverse complement strand
TTTGTTCACGGTTAGTGGTGAGATTCTGGCTGAGTGTATTTCTATCCAATGGGGAAAATAACACAAAAACGGCGTACCAGTCCGGGTTGTATTTAACGGGAAGAAGCCAGAGCGCGCGGCTGACGATACTATATTCATCCATCAAGCGCTTAAACTGCTCGCCTTTTGCGCCGCTATAGTCGGGATCGCGCCAAATATTAGGTCCAGGATGATTTCTATCGAAGTAGGCCTCATCGCCGGAGGCAAAGTGCTCCAGGTAACGGTGACGAAATATTCGTATGTTGTCACTGGAACAGATACCGTGTCTGGCTTTGAGCATCTCTTTAGGCATACGCCGGCGGAGCTTTTTGAACTCATTGGTTGCAGGCATTAATGTCTTGGTTGTAATGCCATAGAAGAATTCACTCACGCCTTGTTCGGCCAAAAAGTCACTGGCAAGTTGGATATGTTTGGGATCGATGTCGCAAGGCTTAGTGTTAATGCTGGTCATAGAATGCGCTGTTCATAAAGTATACTGGTTAATAAATGTTGTTTTAACGCTGTTGCTGAGTCTCAAGGGGCTCAGTGGTAACCGAGACTACCGATGGCGTTGGTCTTTGTCAAAGAGGGCTTGAACAGTTTGCGTGCAAGCCCTGATATCCAGATTAACTTGTGCTATACAAACTTAGTTTGGGTTTGGATGGCAAGTCATACAAGAATAGGGATCGGGGAATACCCGGCTCATATCCCAGTCAGAGTTTGTTGAACTCATCAAGTCCGTATACTCCTCATAGTTACCCATGCTGTCTCTTGGCAAGGAGTTTAAATCTTTAGGGATATTGGTATTGTAGATGTGGGGGTTACTCTTTATTTCCCCTTTACTGTCCTGATAACGTCGTTGAGTCGAAGCATCTCCGTGGTGTAGCGGTCGGTTTTCTTTAGTGTCATGGCACCAGAAGCAACGCGCTGTCTCACCATGGCCCGATGGTGCACCATTGTTTCCATGACAGGTGGCACAGTAGTAGGGCTGCGTTTCATCGAAACCATCGCTGCTGTTGATTGGCCAGCTGTAACCGCCATGTCCCTGTGGCGCCTTGTCGGCGTTATGACACTCGGTACAGTCGGCGATCCCCCAGCCGAAGTGAGTCGGCGTTAATATCGCCTTGTTTGATTCTGAATTTGAGTCTGCAGGTAGGTCAAATACTTGTAGGGTCATGATGTCTGATCCATCTTCGGCCTGACTAAAATCACGCTCCATAACATCTTTACCTGAAAATTCCGGCATGCCCCACACCTTGTAATGAGACTTTATTTCGGCATAGACATACTCGACCGGCTGATTCATCACCCAGACATCAGACATGATATGCACGGCCCAGCCACCGAAATTGGTTCTCCAATCGATGCGGCAATGCTCGGGATCTACCTCAATGTCCAGATTTCCACCCGCGGGTGATGAAAAGTCGCATTGTGAGTTGCGCGTAAAGTCTTTAACCATTGCCATTTCACCATATCCGGTTGTCCAGCCACGGCCAACATCTGAGGCCACGCCATTGATTCTGAACAGGGCAAAGTGCTCTATCTTGGCTCCGGTGGAGAGAGTCGGCCAGTAATTGAAGGCGATATCTTGTCCTGCATCTGCTGCGGAGAGGTAGACGTCCATCTTAGTGATCACACCCGGCTGAAAGATATCCGGTCTCATGTTATGGGCGGTCACTTCCAGGTTTTTTATGACGGTTGGCTGCGTATCAGGCATTTTGTAGTCGATTGCCATCGTCGGCACGATAACCTTGCCGCCGGCATCCGCTATGCGTGCCATTTCCCTGTCTTGAACCCAACGACGTCTCTGGGTCATCTCGGGAGAAAAGGGCTGGAAACGGATGGTCATGCCTGGCTGGATCCAAAATTGATCCATCCTGGAGTAGGTGAGTTCTCCCTGAGGCCCGATGCCACTAATGGTGCTGTCGATTTTCTTAAACTCACCACCATCGTATTTAGATCTGAAGTGCCAATTTTTGCCCTGGTAGTTGGCATAGACATCGTTATCCTGTTCATCGAACACACCGTCGCCATTGCTGTCCCAAGATATTTCAAATTCGAAGGTATCACGACCGCTGTTTTCCGGAGTGACGATATTTTCGAGTTTAAGATCATTACGTGTAACGGCAAGGTAGCGTAGAGCATCAAATACGCCGTAGTGCCTGTCTCTTATACACATCT
>SDWK01000824.1 GCA_004195335.1 Shewanella sp. | reverse complement strand
CATCCGCAGCTGAGCGCGACGACACTTTTGGAGCACCTGCAGGAGCGGTATTCGGGGCAGTATCCCGATGTTCTCAAACGCAAGATGCACATCAAACTCCCCGATGCTTTGCCGCGAGCCATTGATCCGGAAGACATTAAACAGTTGCTTGCCGTTATTAAGAAGCCACGAGATCGAGCCCTGATTTTGTTATTGTTAAGGACCGGCATGCGTATCGGTGAGTTGTTGAATACAAAACTGAGGGATCTGAATCTTAAAGACAAAACCATTGAGATCTTCGAAGCCCAGAAGAATCGGGTCGGAAGGGTCGCTTACTTAAGCGATGACGCTTGTGGCATTTTGAAGAAATGGCTGAAGTTGAAAAACCCGCAAACAGAACATTTATTTTATGGCCGTGGCGGCCGGAGTCTGTCTTATAGTATGGCCCGTGAATTATTTGGCAAATATTTGAATAAAGCCGGCTTGTCTCATAAAGGTTACACGCTGCATTGTCTGCGCCATACCTATGCCAGCGAGTTGTTAAATGCCGGGATGCGTCTGGAGTGTCTGCAGCAACTTCTGGGACACAGCAGTATCGAGATGACCCGGCGGTATGCCCGTCTGACCGACAACACTCGCAGAGAAGAATACTATAAAGCCATGGAAATCATTGAAAGGGGGGATATAAATGGCAATTACCGATTCGATCCTGAACTACCGTAGGTTCCTGAAACGAAGAAATTGCTCCAGTCATACCATTCGAAACTACATGAATACGCTTAAGCACTTCGTGCTTTGGGCGAATGTGCCCATCGAGCAGGCGACCCATAAAACCATATTAGCTTTTATCGATCATCTTTTGGATAGGCGGCTGAAGCCTAAAACCATCAACTGTTACCTGGACAGCATCCGCGGCTTTTATGATTATCTCATCAACGAGGAAGAAATAGCAATGATCCATCCGGTAAAGCGCGGCTACACTCTGCGTCTGTCTCGGCCATTGCCCAGGTATCTGAGAGATGAAGCGGTTATCAGTTTGTTTGCCGTCATTAACAACCGTCGGGATCGCGCCATGTTTATGTTGATGCTTCGTTGTGGGCTGCGAGTAGAAGAAGTGGCCAATCTCTCTTTGGCTGCTCTTGATTTACCAAGAGCCCAATTGTTTGTTTACGAGGGCAAGGGGTCTAAAGACCGCGTTGTTTATCTAAGCCACGATGCCTATCATGCACTTATTACATATCTGAAAGTCAGGCCTTCATCGAGGGTAAAAAAAGTCTTCCTGGTCGAGAAAGGTCGTTTTAAGGGCAAGCCGCTAAAGGTCCGTGGCATACAGTATCGCATGAAACATTACGCGCAAAAGGCTGGTTTAAAAATTTCCTGCCATCAATTGCGGCACACCATGGCTACTCAACTGCTTAATGCCGATGCTGATCTGGTGACCATACAGGATCTTTTAGGGCACACTCGCATCAAAACTACACAGAGGTACTCACGTATAACGAATCGGAAGGTTCAGCGGGATTACTACAAAGCTATGGCGAATGTGATGCAGCGTCATGGCTTTGAGAATAAAAAAAGCTTGACAACAGAAGAAATATAAGAAACTAAACAAGCAGATAACTATTTAATAACAATTGAAAAAATAGGTTTTATGTCGTACAGCTTGCCGGTATTCAAAATTCAACCTAATGACAGATATCGTATAATGACCATCGTCAAGTCCAATCCACGTGTCTCAATTCAGTCCCGCCACATCATTCAACAATCTCAAGCATATATCTTTTCCGAATCTTTCCAGAAGCAGCATTTAATAAATGCCGAACGGCATTTGCTGTTCTGCCCTGTTTACCGATGATCTTGCCCATATCACTCTTATCAACTCTGAGTTCAAGTACAACAGTTTGGCTACCTTCAATTTCAGTAACACTCACCTGTTCCGGGTTGTCGACCAGTGCTTGTACAATTTGGATTAGAAGATCTTTCATAGGTTTGGTCCTATCTGGATAGGGTCAGTCAAGTCAGTCCTGTGGCAGGCAAATAGGCTCGCATGCTATTAAGACTGTTTCTTGATCCTCAGTATCGCTATCTTTTCCTTCAATATAGTATTTTCATATTTAAGCCTTTCGATTTCTTCTTGGGCTTTTGCCAGTCTTTCAGCATATGACTTAAGTAAGTTTTCAATAAATTCCTTGTCAACTTCTTTCTCTCTACCTTGGGTTTTTTGTTCCATAACTCTTGGCCCTCCGATTCGACTGGAAGCTTGTCAACCCATTTACTAT
>SDWK01000477.1 GCA_004195335.1 Shewanella sp. | reverse complement strand
CTTCAGTTTCTTATCCATCAACAGCCAATAGACATAGAATCAAGCATGGCCTACTCGTACTTTCTCTATCTCTTATGGTTCAGCTGCCTGCCGTCGCTGCTCCACAGGCATCGGTGGCCGAAATCGCGTTTAATCATGAAGTGCTCGAGTGTGCGTCTTATTACCAAATCAGCTCAGACGCAATATCAAATATGAATGCACCACAGATGAAAGTTGTCGGTGATCGTTTGTTTCAGTCTTCTTTGGATGCGCTCGCTCTGGCTGAAAAATATCAAAGTAAAGAACAGGTTGCAGATACACTATCGAGTGTCAAACAAAAGCAGCTGGCATCGTTACCCAATAGTAAAAGTTTAGGGGGCTTAATGGGGAAATATAAAGACAGTTGTAAGTCTTTGCTTGCTGAGCCTCAACAACGACTCGATTATTGGACCATGGCGACAATGTAACATCCTTCCGTTTCCTGTTTTCGCATCGACTCGCTTTATTAAGCAAGACCTTATCTGATAGGCAAAAAGAATTTATTTGAAAGATTTAGATTCAGTCTCCTGTCTATTAGGTCAGGTCAATCGATTAATGTGCGAAGAGAAGGTTAGATACATTTCATGAATCTTTATTTTATAGCTGCCGCCGGTATGGGGCTTCTTGCCTGTATTGGACATTTTACTTATGGTGTTAAACATTTTTTAACGCCAATGCTGAATGCTCAGTTTGATCTAGTAGCTAAAACGGTCTTACACTGTTTTTTCCACTATCTATCTGTTTTTCTTGTTTTATCAACGTTAGTTCTAGCATCGTGTGGCTTCGAAATTGTGTCTAAAATGCAAGGGTTGAGCCTTGTCTTGTTTGTTGCGTTAAACTTTGGCATATTTGCCATCTGGCAGATCTATATTGCCTTTGTCAGCGATATCAAAGCACCATTCAAACACCTTTTTCAATGGGCCCTATTTTTGGGAATCGCGAGTATGAGCCTGATGGGGGTTTACTTCTAATCGTTAACTCAGTTGTATACTTTTATCAGCATTTTTAACCTTTCATCTCCATTTATTGCAATTAGTTGAGAGCCATTCTTAACTAATTGCAAATTAATTAAATTCAATTGCTATTTCATTCATATCTCTGTCAATGTACTGAACTGATACCTGTTATACCAATCGGTATAAGAAAGTGATCTACTCAGAGTTTCAGCACATCTTTATACCGATTGGTATTATATATCGCGTTAAATTGACTCGCAAAAAACGATGATTTTTTCACTTTGCCCTGAACTCCGATAGCTGTCATAGGTCGAAATCAGGTCGGGCTGGTATTCAATTTTGCAGGCGCTAACACTGAGCCGCAAAGTGATGAGTTGTTTTCCATTTTTTTGTAGAATTCAGTATGTACGAGAGTGAAAGATTCTTATGATAAAAGTGAGCGGATTAAAGAAAGAGTATCAGATGGGGGACACCTCTGTCTTCGCCCTCAGAGGGGTCGATTTTACCATCAAGAAAAATGAGTTTGTCGCGATCATGGGGCCCTCTGGCTCGGGTAAGTCGACACTGATGAATATTATCGGGTGCTTAGATAAACCCACTGAAGGGAGTTATCAGCTTAATCAACAAGAGGTCGCGAGCTTAGACGATGATGCCTTATCGGCTGTGCGTAATAAGGAGATAGGCTTCGTCTTTCAAAGTTTCCATCTGCTACCCCGAATGACCGCGCTACAAAATGTCTTGTTACCGCTACGTTTTTCCAAGCCTCCAAATAATGATATTACCTATGGCAGTGAATTGTTAATGCGGGTAGGACTGGGGAGCAGGCAAGATCACCGTCCTAACCAGCTATCGGGTGGCCAAAGGCAGCGCGTCGCCATTGCGCGCTCATTAGTTAATCGCCCCGCAATACTACTCGCGGATGAACCGACCGGGGCACTAGACAGCAAGACATCGGTTGAGATTATGGCGCTGTTTACCGAGCTGCATAAAGCGGGTCAGACCATTATCGTCGTGACTCATGAAGAGGAAGTGGCAGCCTATGCGCAAAGGGTGATCCGTATGCGAGATGGTCTTATTGTTGAGATAGAGGAACGAGGTGAATATGCCGCTTAGTCGTTATTCTCTGGTGTCACTTAACTGGGCGCAACCTTTGTTGCTAGCGGTGCTTTTGTTGCCTTTTGTCCCGAAGGGAATGGCGAGTGAAGCGACCATTGAGGACTCAAACCAACAATCGATGCCTGAACTCTTATTATTGACCGGTAAGATCTCATCGGTGAAATCACAGTCCTTCATGGTGCCAAAGGCGGGTGATGCCTGGCGCTATCAAATTCAATGGATGTTGCCCGAAGGCACGATAGCGATGCCGGGTGATACTGTGGTCATTTTTGATAAGAGTCAGCTCGCCAATCAAATTGAGCAATTAGAGGCCAGTTTGCTACGGGTGACGGCTCAAGAACAGAGTCTGTCAATCGACCTGACCTCGAGCGTGCTGCAGGCTAAGTTTGATCTTAAACAGAAAGCCACGGATCTTGAGAAAAGTCAGCTAGATGCCGATGTTCCCGCCGATTATATCGCCGCCAAAGATTATGCGGAAAACCAGTTTAATTTAATGAAGGCTAAAAGTGAGTTATCTAAGGCTAAGCAATCTCTTAAAGAGGTGTTAGATAAACAGATGGCGAGTAATGCTCAGTTGGCTATCGATAAAAGCCGTGCAAATCTCGAGTTGAAGCAAGCCTTAAATGGTTTGGAGCAGTTGGCGCTCAAAGCCGATATAAAAGGGCCGTTGCTTTATAGTAGCGACCCCTGGTCGCAGAAGAAGTATGCGGTGGGGGATACGGTGCAGATAGGCAGGCTGATAGCGAGCTTGCCCGCCATGGAAGAGTTAGAGGTTGTGGCGTGGGTGAATGAAGTTGATGTCGACAAAATAGCGATTGGAAACTCGGTGGCCTTACGATTAGATTCGCAATCTGATATCAGTTTTAGCGGTGATATTAAACAGATAGGCCGTCAGGCTCAGAAACAGGTCGCTTGGGGGAATAGTAACTGGTTTAAGGTGGAGATCAGTTTTGAGCCAGATGAGAGAGTCAAAATCATTCCCGGAATGAGCGTATTAGTCACCGCAGCGGGGCAGATATGATGTTTTCTAAAATAGGTAACAAACGTTATGCCCAACTGGCGTTTCTCCTCCCTACAGTCAGCTTATTATTGTTGACAGGCTGCGGCGGCGCTGCCGTGACCAGTGTGGAGCGAGGCATTTTGAGCCAAAGTATCGATGTGACGGGAGAGCTGGTTTCAGCCGATACCATCTCCATGATGCCACCATCATTACGTCGGGTGTGGCAATACCAGGTTAAACAGTTGGCACCGGAAGGTTCAGAGGTTAATCAAGGCGACATGGTGGCTCAACTGGACACATCGGAGCAGACTCAACGCCTCTCGGTCAAAACAGCCAAGCTTGAGGCAACGACTCAGGATATTGAAACCTCTAAGTTACGAAATGCCAAAAGGCTCGAGGAGCTACGGCTCGAATTGGCGGAAGCAAAGATGAATTTTGAGAAGGCGCAGAGAAAATTCAAGCTCTCTGATGTCACAGTCGCCGCCATCGATAAAGTGAAATATGAAAAAGATGCAGAGATCGCGAAGGACAGAGTCATTCTGACAGAGCAAAAGTTGGATCTCGAAGCCCAGAGCGCCAGGCAGAGAGAGGCTATGTTGATGGGAGACCAGCAAAAATTTGCCTCTGAGGTCGATGCGCTAAAACGAGGCATAGCTTCATTGACCCTCATCGCTCCAAGATCTGGAATGGTGGTGTATGGTAATGATTCTCAAGGTAATAAGATCAAAGAGGGTCAGTCAGTATTTATGGGTGATGCGGTCTTGAGCATTCCCGACCTCAATAATATGCAAGTGAATATGACCATTCCTGAAGTGGAGGCAAGAAGGGTTAAGTTGGGACAGACGTTAAAGATCCGCCTAGATGCTAATCCTGAACGTGTTTTCACGGGTAAAATTATGGAGTTAGGCGCCGTTTTTCGTAATAAAAACCAGGATATTCCTTTGGTTATTTTCGATGCCGTCGCCAGCATAGACAGTGCGGATACTGAACTGATGCGTCCGGGGATGACGGCTAAAATATCGATCGATATCGCCAATAATGAGGAGCAACTGCTGCTGTCGCTCGATGCGGTGCATTATGATGCAGGTCAAGCTTACGTATTAATGCCAGGTTTATTTGGTGATTCAAAACAAAGGGTTAAGTTGGGTGCGATTGGCAAGGAACTGGTGTCAATCACATCAGGTCTCGAAGTGGGTCAGGAGGTGTTACTGCCATGATAGCCTTATTCAGACAGAGACAAACCAGTGAGTACATCGGTCGGCCGGTCACAGTAAGTCAATTATCCAAGGCATTATCCTTAATCGGGCTTTTGTGGTTGTCGGGCTGCAGTCAACAGGCCGCCGATGGAGTGCTGACTATGGATGTGCAGCGCTCCGACTTTAATGTCGAGATCCCCGCCGTTGGTGAGTTAGAGGCAAGTCAGTCGACTGCGGTGACGGTGCCCTCGGGTCTCAGGGGACCTCAATCTTTAGCCTGGATCCTGGATAACTTTACGCTGGTTAAAGCAGGCGATGTTGTTGCTCGCATGGATCCCAGTCGGGAGAGTTATCGTCTTAAGATGGAGCAATTTGATTTCGATAAGCTGGGTTTCGACAGTCAGATACAGACAGAAAAAGACAAGACGATCAGCCAGACCTTATCCACCGGAACGGCAGTGACGGGTCAGGAAAAGGCGTTGGCCGAACGCTATTTTAGTGAAGATGAACGGGTCTACACTAAGATTGAGATTATTGATCAGATGCGAAATCAAGATTATCTGGTTGCCAAGATGCACTATTTCGACTGGGGCCTCGATAAACATGGTTCTCAAGCTCAAGCGGAGCAGGAACTTATTAAGCTGAAGCAGAAAGGTCACTCGGCAAAAATTAATCGCTTCGAGAATAATCTCAATCAGATGGAAATCACAGCTCCCCATGATGGACTCTTCGTCTATCAAGTGGGCTGGGATGGTGCCTTTCCTGTCGTCGGTGACATGATGTGGTCAGGATTCTCTATCGGTCTGCTTCCCGATACCTCGGTGATGCAAGCCAAACTCTATGTTCAGGAGTCTGAAGCTGCAGGGTTATCTATCGGTAAAAAAGCGACCGTGTATCTCGACGCGTATCCGGACAGAGCATTTTCTGGTGAGGTGACTCAACTCGACGCTCTGGCCAAGCCAAAAGAGAAAGACAGTCCGGTTAATTACTTTCAATTTACCATCAGACTGGACAATACCTCGGTAGATATCATGCAGCCAGGTCGGCAAGTGCGGGCGCAGGTGCACTCTCTTAACCTAACAGATGTCGTGACAGTGCCTAACCAAGCGCTGTTTCAAAAAGAGGGACAATATTGGGTCTACCTGAAAACAGGTAACGGTTTTATCAAACAGCAGGTGACTCCTGGGAATCGCAGCTTAAATCGCACCGTTATCACAGAGGGATTAGTCTCTGGAGATGTTATCGCCCTGACAACGCCGCCGAAAAGGAGTCGGGTATGAGTCTCTTGAACGAAAGCCTTGTGTATATCGAGGGCATTAAGCAAGCCTTCGATGAGATGCGCCATCATAAACTTCGCACCGCATTAACCCTGCTGGGAATGATTTTCGGTGTCGGCGCGGTGATTGCCATGCTGAGTGTGGGCGAGGGAGCCGAGCGTGAAGCGCTTAAGATGATCGAATCCATGGGAGTCAGGAATCTGGTTGTTAACGCCAGACCTGCCGATGGAGAGGCGCTCAAGTCGATTCGTGAACACAGCATTGGTCTTAGTCTCAGAGACGTTCAAAGCGCTAAGGATACATTGCCATTTGTTGAAAACTGGAGCGCAGAGAAACAGGTTAAAACGTTCAGTCTGTTTAGTCTCGAGGGTCGCAGTGATGCACAAGTTAAAGGCGTGACCCCGAGTTATTTCTCGCTTAGCGCATTAAAACTCAGTGGGGGAAAAGTCTTTGATGAGTTCGACGAACGTCACTATCGTCAGGTTGCGGTGCTGGGCCCGGAAGCGGCGAGAAGCCTGTTTCCTCAGGGACAAGCCATAGGCAGCGTGATCAAGATAAATCATCAGTGGTTTACTGTGGTTGGTGTGTTAACCGACGCCCAGAGTGGTAAGTCAAAGATACAGGGCGTTAAGTTGGGCGGTGAACGGAATGAGGTCTTTATTCCGTTGGCGACGGCGTTAAAGAAGATGAACTTTAAGTCTCTCGTAGATGAATTGGACTCGTTTAAGGTTTCAATTACTGAAAATGTCGATCCATCACTGGCGGCCAAGAGTCTGCGTCACCTGATTAATCGTCGCCACGGCGGTGAAAAAGATTATGACATCGTGGTGCCGGCGGATCTTCTGGCACAGCATCAAAAGACGCAGCAGATCTTCAATATCGTTATGGCGTGTGTTGCCGGGATCTCTTTGCTGGTGGGGGGCATAGGGATCATGAATATTATGTTAGCCACCATCATGGAGCGCACGGGAGAGATAGGCTTATTGCGGGCGCTCGGCGCGAGGCGTAAAGATATTGCCCGTCAGTTCTTAATCGAGAGCATTGCCATCTCGGCCACTGGCGGGGTAATTGGTATTGGTGTCGGCTTACTGCTTGCGGTGGTGATATCGGCCGCTGCTGGTTGGCCGGTGGCCTGGTCACCGTTTGCCATCATTCTTGCGCTCGGTGTCTGTATGACAATCGGAGTGGGCTTTGGGCTATATCCTGCCAAGAAAGCCGCGAAGTTAGATCCGATTGTAGCGCTGCAACGAGATTAATATAACGGTTAACCTGCCCATTGGATATCAATGGGCAGGTTAACCAATCGGCCCGTTTTCCCCACAGATCATCAAGACACGATCTTAGTCTAACTTATGAGTGAACGCTTAATAAGCAGAGCCTGAACATCTTTTAAACACATACACAATTGACGTGTGAAATTCCAGCAGAAGAGCGCGGTTGTCTATGTTTTATAAGGGCATCCCAGACTTTATGATATATCCTTATGCACCATTTTTGCCTGGCGATCCCGTTGACAGGTTTTGAGCACGTCGCTCACCGATATAGAAGTCCGTTATGTTTTACACCGAAAACCCAGCCGTTAGATACCCGAAAGGGAATTTTGCCATGTGGAGCGTTTATAGCTTTACGGGGGCATCCATCCTCGCTTCGATCGTGTTCTCCTTGTTGTTATTTTTATCCATCGATGACGATCCCTTCATGCAGGTGATGTTTGGCTCACTTGCGGTGATTTTTGAGCTGGGTAAATTCTTCGCTTGGTATGAAGTTGGCGAACGCCAGGCACGGCGTAATTATAGTGGGATGTTTCTTGCCTTAGTCTTCTATGCAGTACTCGCTGCTATCTCGATCGGTGGTTCGGTGGGCGGGATAAATAGTGCGACCAACAAGGCTCAGGAACATGTGAATGTGCATCAGAGTAAAGTGAATACTTACACTATGCAGATCGAGTCGATAGAGAAGCAGATCGAGCTGAATAATGTCGCCGCCGAGAAATATATCGAGATGGAGCTTATTGCGACAGGGGTCAAGCGTATCCAAAAAGAGAACGATAAACTTCGGAGCGAACAACAGCGCCTTGCACAGGAGCGAGATAGCTTGCCCCTGACAAGCCAGGGTTCTGTGATTGGATTGATCGATAGCCTAGCCAACGCCTTGAATGTATCGACTCAGACGGCCCAGTTAGGATTAGTGGTTTTCCTTTCAGTACTGCTCGATTTTTTTGCTGCATTCTTCGTCGGACTTATCGGTGAAGAAAATCGCTTCAGATACCAGTTCCGCCACACTAACCCGATCACCATAGATGGCTTCTCTATTCAGGAGCTAAAGGCCCCGGATCTGCTTAGTCATTTCAAACCACATCAAGCCAGTTCGATGCACTATGCCAGTGAAGTTGAAGACGTCACTGCTGCGCCAGTTATTTCAAAGAGCGCCTATGAAATGGCTATCGATGCCTTGAGCGCTAATCGGGTTAATTGCAGTAAGCGCGCGGTCAGTAAATACCTCAATATCTCGACAGATGATGTGGATAAGATATTTAGCCGTTTATTTGATGAAGGCATCGTCAGTAAAAAGCAAAATAATCATTTTCAGTGGCATGGTGTGAGTGAGTCCATTGCTTAGTTGTTGATTGATCATACGACTTTGCCAGCCGCCAGGGATCACTTGGGTTGGTAGAGTCGTCATTTCTCCCCTTTTCACA